>NZ_JAVAYL010000234.1:0-448 GCF_054185225.1 Bradyrhizobium sp. 18BD
TTTCTAGATCTTCATACTCAATATTAAATATATCCTTATCGCTATTAATTTGAAGCTTAGGTGCTTCATAAGATGACCGCATCAACTGTGTTTCAACCGCTTCGATGTGATTCGAATAAATATGTGCATCTCCCATAGAATGGATAAATTCACCCACTTCTAGCCCACATTCTCTCGCAACTAAATGTGTTAGTAGGCTATAGCTTGCAATATTAAAAGGCACGCCAAGAAATACATCTGCACTGCGTTGATACAGCTGACATGAAAGCTTATTATTATTTACATAAAACTGAAACATTGTGTGACAAGGTGGCAGTGCCATCGAATCAATTTCTCCTGGATTCCAGGCTGATACAATATGACGTCTACTATGTGGATTCAACTTAATCTGTTCAATCACTTCCTTTAGCTGATCAGTCACACGATCCTTCGTTTCAAATTGACGCCA
>NZ_JAVAYL010000235.1:0-448 GCF_054185225.1 Bradyrhizobium sp. 18BD
TAATGAAACAGAACAATATCTTCCGATGGACCAGTTTTCGAGAATTCATCAATCCTTCATTATTAACAATGACCGGATAAAATCTGTTGAGCAAACACGGGTTACCTTAGAGAAAGATATTACTTTAAACTTAGGCCGGTTTTACAAAGACGCTTTTCTTGAAAAAATGAATGAATTGTTGTTGAGGTCAAGAAGAAAGTTTTAACCCTTCATTTTCTTTATAGCTTTTACCGATAGCTGGTATTTATAAAAGCAGTAATAAATTATTAGTTCCTGATTGCGTTGCCGGTCAATGAATAAACGGTTCAAATGCATATGTATTAAATCAGCGAGTAGCTGATCTCTTCTTTTAGTTGTAAAAAGGGTTGTCTTTTTTTGTAGCGCATCAATTCTTATTTTATAAAGGTCTGCCCACATAGTCAGTTTTAACGACAAATAATACCCCTCG
>NZ_JAVAYL010000236.1:0-448 GCF_054185225.1 Bradyrhizobium sp. 18BD
CTCATGTATAAACCAAGAAGTGTAAGAACATAAAGCAGCAGGCGGACATAGAGATTAATCTGTCCCCTTCCGTGTATCGAAGGAAGAAAATATAACAGCAGAATACTTGCGGTAAAAATTAATATTACAATTTTCTTATACATAAATTACCTCACATTACCATCACATTGAAATAATGACCATCAAGATCCGTGAATATAAACCCATAATAACCATTTTTTACCGTAGGCTTACTTACTGCATTTCCGCCCGACTGAACAATACGTTCATATAACTCATCGACATTGTGTTTTTCAGGCAGATCAAAGGAAATGATAATCTCAGGGTGATCAGCGTAACCTTTTAATGGTGTCTGCATAAACTGCTCAAGTATATCCTGCTTAAATATACATATCGTATTATCACCAATTTTAAAGGCACCTAATGTTTCATTGTTACTTCGTTCATC
>NZ_JAVAYL010000237.1:0-448 GCF_054185225.1 Bradyrhizobium sp. 18BD
GCATGTCGTCGCTGACCAGAATGTGGTTACGTCCAAGATGCTTGGCTTCGTAGAGCGCTTTATCCGCTTTTTCGATAGCGTCTCCGATATTGCGATCCGTCAGGGGCGCAATGCCGATACTGACAGTGACATTGGTGGCGACGCTTTCGTTAAACATATGCGGGATTTTAAGATCGTATACTTCCTGTCGGATACGTTCTGCGGTAGCGCGGGCTTGCTGTGGTTCGGCGGTGGTCAGCAGCACCAGAAATTCTTCCCCGCCAAAACGGCAGACGACATCGCGCGATCGCACGGCGTCCCGAATTGCCGCTGAGACGCGGATTAACGCCTGATCGCCCATCATATGACCGTAGTGATCGTTATACGCTTTGAAATGATCGATATCCAATAGCAGGACGTAGTGTTCATGGCTGCCCGGCGCCTGTAACGTATCCAGCCGATTTTGCAG
>NZ_JAVAYL010000238.1:0-448 GCF_054185225.1 Bradyrhizobium sp. 18BD
TGTTGGTTAGATATTGAATAATATAAAAAATCCAGAACCACAGTCATAATCGTTTCTTGTATTTACTCAGTCGTTTGAGACTGCATCATGATTGAAAGATTATTTGTGATTCTGGATAAAAATTTTATTTAACGATTAATACAGGGATAGTCGCACGTTTTGCTACTTTGTGGCTGACACTTCCAAGTACCAATTTCTTTTTGTCTTCTGCTTTACGGTTACTTAAAACAACAATTTCGTATTTACCGCTATTAGCATGTTTTAATAGTTCTTCTTTTGCATTACCACGAACAATTATTTGGTCATAATCAATACCATAATCTTCTAAAGCTTTGCGTGTTTTTTCCAATCGCTTGCTTCGTTCTTCAGTAAGTTTGTTTAAATGAACACCTGCTTTAATTGATGCTTGAGCATCTTGTTCGCTGATTGCGTTTAAAACTGTTACGAC
>NZ_JAVAYL010000239.1:0-448 GCF_054185225.1 Bradyrhizobium sp. 18BD
CTTGGGGCGGCCTGTGCGCTGGCCGCGGATATTGTCCCCATAAACCACGTCCAAGTTCTGCGCGAGCGTTTATGGCAGGCTCTGCAAGACAGGTTCGGTGAAGGCGTCGCGCTCAACGGCCATCCCACGCATCGCTTGCCCAATACCCTCAACGTGTCGTTCGTTGGCAGAATAGGCGCGGACATCCTGGCCCAGCTACGCGATGTCGCAGCGTCGACAGGTTCGGCGTGCCATTCGGGTCAGATCGAACTCTCACCGGTTCTCGCGGCCATGCGCGTGCCCGAAAGGACTGGAATGGGCGCGATCCGCTTCAGCCTGGGAAGGCACACGACGGTCGACGAGATCGACCAAGTTGTCGCACGCCTGTCTACGAACGCGGCGGTCTGATCGTTTCACCTACCGCTTCGTCGCCAGCACGAGAGCTGGCTGGTTTGCGCTGTCGTCCGCA
>NZ_JAVAYL010000240.1:0-447 GCF_054185225.1 Bradyrhizobium sp. 18BD
GCACGACCGTGCCGCGGCAGCAGGCGGTCGTTTCGAGAATTACGGAAACTGGCTGCGCGCTGCCTGTTTCCCGCGTGCCGGCGAGAATGAACATCAGGCAATCGCACGCGAGGTGCTGACCGTACGCAAGTCCGTCGGCCTCTTCGATGCATCACCACTTGGCAAGATCGAGGTCAAAGGACCCGATGCGGCAGAGTTCCTGCAACGCATCTATGCGAACGGCGTCAAGACACTCAAGGTCGGCAATTGTCGCTACGGCCTGATGCTCAACGAGAACGGCATCGTCTTCGACGACGGCGTGTTCGCGCGTCTTGCACCCGGCCATTTTCTGGTCGGCACGACGAGCAGCCATGCCGGCGCGATCGCCGACATGCTGATCGAATGGCTTCAATGCGAATGGACCGATCTGCGGGTGGCGGTCGAGAATGTGACCACCGCCTGGGCCGT
>NZ_JAVAYL010000241.1:0-446 GCF_054185225.1 Bradyrhizobium sp. 18BD
GAAGATGGTTTTAAATATGAATTTGCAGATCAGGAAACATCGTATTCCAGTACCTGGACTTATGCCCGGGAATATCCGACGGCATGGTATCTGAGCAAAATTATTAGTCCCAATGGAGCAGATGTAGTAACTTTTCAATATGAAACATTTAGCGCCGGGCATACTGTTTCTAATGTATCGTCAGAAAAATATGCATTGTCATCAGCACAATATACCACACCTACTCCTCCTTATACTTATTCAAATTACCAGGTTACTGAAAGTGGCAATTATAAACGATTATTGAAGATTCAATTTTCTGATTTAACCGAAGTTAATTTTTCATATGACGCAGCAAATAGAACAGATTGGGCCAGCGATAAGGCATTAAACAGTATTACCATCAGCAATAATAACAGGCAATATAAAAAGTTTGACTTAAAGCAGAAGTATTCATCAAACAGACT
>NZ_JAVAYL010000242.1:0-445 GCF_054185225.1 Bradyrhizobium sp. 18BD
CTCGTCCGGCGTAAGCATCAGTTGTAATAAAGGCAGATGCAGATCCTCTGCATATGCCTGACGGAGTAACTCCACAAAACGAAGCCACTCCTGATTACGTTGTTCGGCGATAGCCGATGAATAAGGGGAATGCTGGGTCATGTTATACCGCCGTTTGTACTGTTACACGAGTACAAATGATAACATAACCCGTCTGCATTAATACCGCCGCTGCCACTCAGAGTCGCTCATTAAGGCCTCTTTCTGCCCCATAAAGTGGCGATAGTAAGCGTCATAGGCCAGAACGTTTTTCACGTAGCCGCGCGTTTCCGAAAAGGGAATGCTTTCGACAAACGCTACGGCATCGATACGCCCGGCGCTATTGCCAAGCCAGGTGCGCACGCGCCCCGGCCCAGCGTTATACGCCGCCGAGGCGAAAATACGGTTATTACCAAACTGCTGATAG
>NZ_JAVAYL010000026.1:0-129347 GCF_054185225.1 Bradyrhizobium sp. 18BD
TTGTTGACCGACGTCTCAGGGTTCTGCTTCCACCCTTGCACGATCATCCCACTCACACTTCTTTCGGACGTCCGGGAGACAACCCTTCCTCATGCCTCCCCCCTTGACTTGGGACATAAGAGGATGATGGCCGTGAACTGCGCCGAGGTGTAGCCGATCTGGTTGCTGCCATCGATCGGATTGCCTTCCGGATACCACTGCTTCATGAACGCCAGATAGTCCTGCACGCCCTGATCGGAATCCCAGGCGGGATCGCCGACGACCTTGGTCGCCAGCGCCGTGATGAGGCCGGTCGACGCCTCCACTCCGGCCGGTTCGAGCACGCCGCCGATCGAGCTCGAAACAGACACGATGAAATGCGTCGGCTTCCAGCCGAGATCGGTCACCTTGCGGATCGCCTGCGCGCCGAACTTCGGCGTCGTGATCGTCATCAGGACGTCGGCGCCTGCCGTCTTCAGGTTGACGATCTGGGAATCGATCGTGGGATCGGTCACCTCATAGCTGAGCTCCTTCACGATGAGATCGGCCTTTTCGCCGAGCGCCTCCTTGAAGCCCCTCAGATAGTCCTTGCCGAAATCGTCGTTCTGGTAGATCACGCCGATCTTCGCGCCGGGGAACTCCTTGAGGATGTACTTTCCGTAGATCTTGGCTTCCTGCGCGTAGGGCGGGTAGAACGGCGTCGTCCAGGAAAAATTCTTGGGATCGTTCCACTTCGAGGCGCCGGTGGAGATCAGGATATGCGGCACTCTCTTCCCGTTCAGATATTTCTGGATGGACGAGTTGGTCGGCGTGCCCAGCGATCCGATGTTGGCGAGGATCTCGTCCTGCTCCACGAGCTTGCGCGTCTGCTCCACCGTCTTCGGCGGGCTGTAGCCGTCGTCCATGCTCAGGAACGTTATTTTCCGACCGTTGATCCCGCCCTGGCTGTTGATCATCTTCCAATAGGCAGCCTCGGCCCTGCCCTGCGTGCCATAGGCGGACGCAGGCCCGCTGTAAGGCATCGTCTGTCCGATCTTGATTTCGGTATCGCTTGCACCGGGATCGTATTGCTTGTCGGCGGCCAGAGCGGCCGCGCTTGACATGAGGCCGAAAGCGACGGCGAGCGCCAACGTGATGCTGGAACGCATGATATAGTATCTCCCTGTAGCGCCGCTGTTTGCCGCGGCTAAGGCGATAATGATCGTGGCTTTTTGGAAAGTCGATCTCTAAGTCGCGGGCCTTGCACCCACCCCCGTGGTACACGCGCCTAAGGCCGCCGGCGACTTCCGTCACGCGGGAAGTCCCGTCAGGCCACGACGTCGAACCTGTGAATTCAAGTCCAAGGTGCTGGGATCAGCGCCCGGGTACTGCGCAGGCCAGGCCCCATGTATTTCAACCGTCGACGCCGGACGACGGGTCCGGAGAACAGGCCTCTGACAAAAGGGTGAGTACGATGGCACTCAACAGCATCCTGCCCGGCAAGCTCGGCTTCGGGGCTGCGCCCCTCGGCAACATGTTCCGCGACATTCCCGAGGCCGAGGCGCAGGCGACGGTCGACGCCGCCTGGAACGACGGCATCCGCTATTTCGACACGGCGCCCTTCTACGGCGCAGGCCTCGCCGAGATCCGCATGGGACAGGCGCTCGCCGGCAAACCGCGCGATGCCTATGTCATCAGCACCAAGGTTGGCCGCGTCGTGCTCGACGAGATCGAGGAGAGCCCGCGAGACAATGGCGAAAAGGGCAGCGTGTTCGCGCATGGCCGCCGCAACAGGATGGTCAACGATTATAGCGAGGATGCGACCTATCGCTCGATCGAGGACAGCCTGAAGCGGCTCAAGACCGATCACATCGACATCGCCTTCGTCCACGACGTCGCGCAGGATTTCTACGGCGACGAATGGCTCGGCATGTTCGAAAGCGCCCGCAAGGGTGCCTTCCGCGCCCTGCAGCGGATGCGCGACGAGGGCGTGATCAAGGCCTGGGGTCTGGGCGTGAACCGGGTCGAGCCCATCGAGCTGCTGCTCGAGCTCGACGAGCCGCGCCCCGACGTGTCCCTGCTCGCCGGCCGCTACACGCTGCTCGACCATGACCGGGCGCTGCAGCGCGTGATGCCTGTCGTCGCGGAGCGCAAGCTCGGGATTGTCGTCGGCGGCCCCTACAGCTCGGGTGCGCTCGTCGGAGGCCCGAACTTCGAATATGCGCCCGCGACGCCGGCGATCCTCGCCAAGGTCGCGGCGATCAAGGCGATCGCCGATCGCCATCGGATCAGCATGAAGGCGGCCGGCCTGCAGTTCGCGCTGGCCAATCCCGCGGTGGCGGCAGTGATCCCCGGCGCCAGCCGGCCGGGCCGGATCACTGAGGACCGCGCAGCGCTGCAGGAGACCATCCCCGCCGACTTCTGGCGCGAATTGCGCGCAGCCGGCCTGGTCAACCCGGCCGCACCGCTTCCCGTCGCGGGCTAATCCGCAGACCCGATCACAGAGAATGCTCACCGGTCGAAGCCTCGCTTCGCCCGGTGATAAGCGGGCGAAGCGACGATGCGCTGCCGGGTCTGTCCGAGAAGCTGCCTGTCTCGACGACGCGCACAAACACCAGCATCTCGCCTGCACGATTGTCCATACCGCTCCTGCACATGGCTTCCGGGGATTGCGCGGGAGACTGGCAAGGCGATGTCGCGAAGTCGCGTCATGCGCAGAATCGACGACAACCAAATCGTGCGATTTGGATCAAACCATGTCGTGTGCGCTGAACCGCCGCAGCCTTGGGAACGCACCGGACGATGCGATCGGCGGCGAACAGCGAGGCTCGCCGATCTCTTCAACCATCGCGACCGGTCATCGGCGCCTGCCATCTGGAGACGTGAAGCCAGCGAGATGAACGCGCGTTTATCTTCATGACTCTTGTCGCTCGTGGGCGCGCGATTGCAACTTTTGCCCGTCCATGATGTTGCCCGACATCGAAACACCAACGAAGGAGGGATGCACATGACAAGGACTGCGCTTGTTCTGGCAACCGTCGGAGCGCTCGGCGTGAGCGCGGTGGCAGCGCCAACGCCGGCGGAAGCCCACTGGCGCGGCGGTTTCGGTCCGGCGCTGGCTGGCGGATTGATCGCAGGCGCCGTGTTCGGCGGCCTCGCCTCCTCCGCCTACGCGTACGGTCCGGGTTACGGCTACTATGGTCCCAGCTATTACGGCGGCGGCTACGCACCGGCGTATTACGGCGGCTACGAGCCCTATCGCTGGGGCGGCGGCTACACCACGACGTACTACAGCACTGGCTATGCCCCGGCCTATTACGGCGGCTATCGCTACCGCCGCGTCGTGCGTCCAGCCTACGCCTATTACGGAGCACCGCTCCCGCGGCGGCACCTTTTTCACCATCGCCCTTACTGGTGACGTAGCCGCAAGAGGGATCAGCGCAGAGCGCTGAGCCCTCGATATGCAGCACGAGGTCGATGCCTCCGGCTTCGACTGAAGAGTTCGCGCGCGGTCGCCTCGCGACGAAGCGCGCAATTGTAACCAAGCAAACCCTGAGGAGATCCAGATGAACATTGGAAAGAATAAGTTCCTGCTGACCACAGCCGTGCTGCTCGCCGGCGTCAGCCTGGCGTCGGTGCAAGGATCGGCACAAGGCGTGCACGAAGGTTCCAGCGGCGGAATGAGCGCGGGCGGAAGCGCGGGTGGCGCCGCCAGCGGAGGCGCGGCGGAACATTCAAGCGGCGCAACGTCGCATGGTGCCGGTGGCGCATCGCACAGCGAAGGAATGACGCAGGGCCGCGCCGGTGGCCGGGCCGAGGGTTCCTCTGCGACACAAGACAGCAGCCGAGCCGTCGACAAGGGCGACAAGAGTGACAAGCAGACCATCGGTCAGGGCCGCGACCGCGACAATGCGCGGCAGTCGCAATCCGAGCACGGGAAGCAGGGCAAGGACCAGACCGTGGGTCAGAGTCCAAGCGATCGCGACCATGCACGTCAGTCCAAGTCCGAGAGCGACAGAAGCGGACAGAAGGACCAGACCGTCGGACAGGGCCGCAGCGACCGTGACCACGCACGTCAGTCGCAGGGTGCTGAGCAGAACAAGAGCACGACGACCGGCGCCAACACCAGGGACAATGTGCAAGACAAGAATGCCCAGAGCAAGAATGCGCAGGACAAAAACGCACAAGGCAAGAATGCGCAGGGTCAGAACACCACCACCGGCGCGAACACCAGGAGCGACGGACAGAACAAGACCGCGCAGGATCCAAGCAAGACAACCACCGGCGCGAACACTGGCACTAACGCCCAAGGCCAGACCGCACCGGCCCAGAACGCACAGGGCGCAACGACCGGCGCCAACCCGCAAGGACAGGCTCAAGGACAGACCAACGCCCAGGCACAGCCCCAGGGCGCGGCCACCCAGAGCATGTCCGGGCGCGTGCAGGTGAACGCGCAGCAGCAGACGCAGCTGCAACAGTCGGTGCTGAGCTCACGCAATGTCGAGCGTGTGCGGGTCAACAACAATGCGATCAACTTCCGCGTCAACGCCGGCGTGGTGGTGCCGCGGAACATTTCCGTCGTCGCGGTCTCGGCTTATCCCGCGCTGATCGACGTCTATCCGGACTACCGCGACGACAGCTTCTTCGTCGTGGATGACGAGATCATCGTCACCGACCGGAGCCGCAGGATCGTCGACGTCATCCCCGCCGGTCCGCGGACGCACTACGCCCATCGCGGCAGCTCGGGCGGTGGCGGCAGCAGCGTTGCCGCCCTGGATCTCAGCCCCGATGAGATCCGCATCGTTCAGCGCGTGCTGATCCAGCGCGGCCTGCTGACCGGCGAAGCGGACGGCGTGCTCGGCACCGATACGCGCAACGCTCTGATCACCTTCCAGCGTCAGGAAGGCTTCCAGACCACCGGCTCGATCGATACTCGCACCGTCACAGCGCTGGGCGTGTCCAGCCAGATCAGCGCCACGCAGGGCCAGTCGACGACCGTTGGCCAAGGCGGAAACAATCAGTCGACGCCGCAGAACACGACCGGGCAAGGGACCGGGCAAGGCACCGGCCAGAGCAACGCACCGGCGCAGAACCAGACCACGGGTCAGGCTCCGCAGAACCAGCCGTCCACAACCGGTCAGGCGCAGCAGAACCAACCGGCGAACCCGGGCCAAGCCAGCACGCAACCGCCGTCGGGCCAGACCACCGGCCAGGCTCCGGCCCAGAGCGACAATCAGTCCACCAGTCAACCCGGCGCCAACCAGAACACGCAGACTGGACAGACTGGACAGACTGGACAGACCAACCAGAACAATGCCCCGCCGCCTTCGACGTCTGGGCAGCCGGCGACGAAGTAATCCGGCCAGTAACGCGCTCGGAGCCCCGCCTCTGGCGGGGCTTCGTCACGAACGATCCTCACCACCTGCTGCCCGCCACCCGCGGGCAGTTTCTTCGTGGCAGGCGGAGTGCGTCAGCACCAATCACGCCGAGCGCTTCACCGCGCCGCGCTCCACCGGAGCGATGTCGAGCCGGCCCAGCATCGCCCTCGCCTGCTCGGCGCAGTGGTCGATCAGCCAGCGCTCGAAGGCGACGGGGGCGAGTGCGGGGGCATAGAGGAAGCCTTGCACCACGTCGCAGCCGAGCTCGGCGAGCGTCCGGCGCTGGCCCTCGGTCTCGACGCCTTCGGCGACGACGGTCATGCCGAGACCCTGGCCGACGCGCACCACAGCGGTGGCGATCGCGAGTGCGCCGGCGTCCTTCTCGATGTCGCGCATGAAGCTGCGGTCGATCTTGAGCTCGCGGATCGGCAGATGGGCAAGGCGGCTGAGGCTGGAATAGCCGGTGCCGAAATCGTCCACCGAGAGCCCGACGCCGAGCTCGCGGATCGCGTTCATGGTCTCGAGCGCGGCAACGCTGTCCTGCATGAATGCGCCTTCGGTGATCTCCAGCATCAAGGCATCCGGCGGCAGATCGTATTCGGCGAGGATATCCTTCAGCCGCGCCGCCAGCGTGACGTTGCGGAAATTGATCGGCGACAGGTTCACCGAGACGCACGGAATGTTGAGGCCGGAACGCCGCCAGCTCGCCATCTGCCGGCAGGCCTCGCGCACCGACCACAGGCCGATCTGCTCGATCAGGCCGCACTCCTCGGCGAGCGGGATGAATTTGGCCGGCGACACGTCGCCGAGCACGGCATCGTGCCAGCGCGCCAGCGCCTCGACGCCGTGAATGGCACCGTCGCAGCTACGGATCTGCGGCTGGTAGCTGAGGGTCAGCGCGCTCTCCGCAATCGCCTTGCGCAGCGCCGCGATCAGGGCAAGCCGCTGCTCGGCAAGCCCGTTCATCTCGGCGCTGAAGAGGCGATGGGTGGAGCGGCCGGCCTGCTTGGCCATGTACATGGCGGCATCGGCCTGCTGCATCAAGGTGTCGATGTCGGTGGCATGATCGGGATAGAGGCTGATGCCGATGCTGGCCGACATCGACATCTGCTTCGAGCCGAGCCGCAATGGCGCGGCCAGCGCTTCGGTGATTCCGGCCGCGACGCGTTCGGCGCCCTCGGCGTTCCGCTGCGGCAGCAGGATGACGAACTCGTCGCCGCCGAGCCGCCCCAGCATGTCTTCGGGCCCGATATGCTCGCGCAGGCGCTGCGCGAGCTGGATCAGCAGCTCGTCGCCGGCGGCGTGACCGAGCGTGTCGTTGACGTCCTTGAAGTGATCGACGTCGAGAAAGGCGAGCGCGACATGGCTGCCGGTCGGGCAGGCATCGATCGCGGTGGTGATGAGGTGACGGAGCTGCGCGCGGTTCGGCAGGCCGGTGAGGATGTCGTGATAGGCAAGCCGCGCGATCTCGGCGCGCGCCTCCTTGCGCTCGATCGCGAAGGCGCCGAGATCCACGCAAGCGTCGACGATGCGGCGGTGCCAGTTGCTCGGAGCGCGCGGCTCGCGGAAATAGAAGGCGAAGGTGGCGATGACCCGGCCGTCCTTGGCCTTGATCGGCGTCGACCAGCAGGCGCGCAGACCGATCGCGAGCGGCATCGCCTTGTAGGGCTGCCAGCGCGGATCGGTGTCGAGGTCAGTCGCCAGAACCGGTTGGCCATAGAAGGCCGCCGTTCCGCAGGAGCCGACATTCGGCCCAATCGCGATGCCGTCCAATGCGCGGGAATAATCCTCGGGCAGGCTTGGACCGCCGAGCGGATGAATCAGGCCAGCAGCATCGACGTGAAGCAACGAACAAACCACGTCGGGCGCGATCTCCTCGACGCGGCGGCACAGCCTGTCGGAGATGTCGGTGATCGGCACCTCGTCGGCGAGCGCGCCCATGATGAGCTGCTGCAGCGAGCGCAGCTGCTTGGTCTCGGTGATGTCCTCGAGCAGCGCGAAGATGTGCTTGACCCGGCCCTTCTTGTCGCGGAAGGCGTCGATCCGGGCGCAGACCCAGATCTCCTCGCCGTCCTTGTTGTAGACCAGCGTCTCGATCTCACCGCGCCGGCCGCCGCTCACCAGGCGCTTGACGACTCTCGCAACGGCCTTCCGATCGGTGTGGCAGCCGGCGATGAGCTCGCCGGCGCGCCGGCCCTCGGCCTCGGCGTTGGTATAGCCGAACAACGCCGTGAACGCCGAGTTGACGTAGACGATGTTCTGTTCGACGTCGGTGATGATCACCGCGCGGTTGGTCTGGTCGGAGACGGCGTTGAGGAGCCCGATCCTGACCCGACGTTCCGCTTCGGCCGTGATGTCGCGTGCGAACACGATGCGAGGGGTCGCGCCGTCGATCGTGACGGATGACGACGATACCAATGCCCTAATACGGCTGCCGTCGTGCCGCACGAGGCTGATCTCTTGGCGGACGTTCGCGGGCAGATCCGCCTGAAGGAATTTGAGCGCGAGAATTTCGGCGTCGCGGCCGAGCACGTCAGTGCGCGCGAGCTTCCAGATCCGTTCTGCAGCGGCATTGAAATGCGTGATGCGGTGGCCGTCATCGACGATGACGATTGCATCGCCGGCGCATTCGAGCGCCGCGCGCAGCACGTCCGGCATTTCCGTCACTGGGGCGTCGGAGGCAGACATCGTTAGAACCGGCAACATCGGGAACAAGCGGCAATCGGTCCGACGCTAACGCTCCGATGGTGTCCAAGACGTTTTTACAACCACCCCGCACCGCGGCAAGGCGCGACATGCTGAACGTTCCGCGAAAACGGCAGAGGTAATTCGATGCGCGCGGAACTATTCTGCGCCGGTTCCCACGGAGAGCCTGTGCAGCCGGCCCGCCACGGCGCGCACCTTGCCCGGCGCGGCCCGCCACACCGCCAGCGCCGACAAGCCGCTCACGGCCATGGCGATGACGAAGGCCAGCGTGTAGTCGCCGGTGCGGTCATAGAGGAGACCCGTGAGCCACGGACCTGCGGCGCCGCCGGCCAAGGCCGCCAGCATGATCATGCCGAAGATGCTGCCCTGGTGCCTGCCCTGGAAAATCTCGAACACCACGGCGCCCATGATCGAGGTGAGGCCGTAGCCGAGCGCGCCTTGCGTGAACACCATGACGTAGACCAGCCACAGCGAGGGCTGGAACTTCAGCGCGATCAGCGCGGCGAAACAGATCGCAAAGCCAGCGCAGCTGATCGCCCATACGGCTTCCCGCCCGATCCGGTCGGAGACATGCCCCAACAGGATCTGGCCGGGAATGCCGAGCAGGCTGACCACGCCGAGCGCCCACACCGCGACATAGGGACTGAAGCCGATGTCGAGCAGGAATTTGGTTTGATGCACCTGCACCGCGTACCAGATGTACAGGCCGGAGAAATAGCCGACCGCGATCCACCAGAACCGCGCCGTCGCCACCGCGCGCTTCAAGGTCCAGTCGGTATTGACCCAGTCGTGATCGACGACGTTGGAGACCGGCTTTGCCGCGCCCGCCGCGGGCGCGGCGTCGCCGTCCGGCTGAAGGCCGATATCCTCGGGCCGTTTGTGCAGAAACAGATTGATCGGCGCCAGCACGATCAGGATCATCAGGCCCATCGCGGTGCAGGCGGTGCGCCAGCCGGTCTGCTCGATCATGTGCTGCACCCAGGGCAGCAGCGTCACCGAGCCGATGCCGACGCCGGCAAAGGCGATGCCGATGGCAAAGCCGCGCTTGCGGATGAACCAGTTCGGCAGGAACAGCGATTGGCCGGAATAGCCGAGGCAGACGCTGCCGGCGCCGACCATGACGCCGAGCGTCATGTAGAGATGCCAGGGCACGCTGGTGAACGGAGCGAGCAGCATCCCCCCGCCCATCAGCACGACGCCGAGCTCCATCACCGCGCGCGGACCGGAGCGGTCCATCAGGCGGCCGATCAGCGGGCTCGCCACGGCGGAAGCGATAAAGCCGAAGGAGAAGGCGCCCGCGGTGACGCCGCGCTCCCAGCCGAACTCCGAGAGGATCGGAGGAAAGAACAACGAGAAGGCGGTGCGCGCGTTGACCCCGATAGCCATGGTGACGAAGGTCACCGCGACCACGACCCAGCCGTAGAAGAACGGAAGCCGCATGATGTGTTTGTTTCACCCCTAGATAGTGCTACCGACCATCCGGGGCCGCCTGGGTCAAGCGATTTTCGCGTGATCCCTTGAGCTGCGGCTCAGGCCGCGTCGCGCTCCGATGACCGGGGGGATTCGCCGAACGCGATCTGGTCGACCGGCTGCGGGCGTCCGAACAGATAGCCTTGCGCGAAATTGACGCCGAGCGCCGTCAGCCGCTCGAACTCCTCGTCTGTCTCGACGCCCTCGGCGGTCACCGACATGTCGAGACCCCGCGCCAGCGTCACGATCGAGGCGATGATGGCGGAGCTGCGCGGCTGATGCGTGAGGTTGCGGATGAACGATTTGTCGATCTTGATCTTGTCGAACGGGAACGACGTCAGATAGCTGAGCGACGAATAACCGGTGCCGAAATCATCGAGTGCGAGCTCGATGCCGAGCTGCTTCAATCGCTCCATGAACGCGAGGTTCTCGACCCCGCGCTCCAGCAGCACCGATTCCGTGATCTCGATCTCCAGCCGCTGCGGCGGCAGGCCGGACGCCGTGAGCGCGGCGCAGATCATCTCGAACAGCTCGGCCTCCTTGAACTGGATCGGCGACAGGTTCACCGCGACCGCGAGATCACTTGGCCAGCCGGCCGCGTCGGCGCAAGCGCGCCGCAGCACGAATTCGCCGAGTGGCACGATCAGCCCGGTCTCCTCGGCCAGCGGAATGAACTGGTCCGGCGGGATCAATCCGCGCGTCGGATGCCGCCAGCGCACGAGCGCCTCGAAGCCGCGCCGCGCGCCGCTGAGCGCATCGACGAACGGCTGGTAGTGCACCTCGAGCTGGCAGCGCGCGATGGCGTCGCGCAAATCCCCTTCCAGCGTGCTGCGCGCCTCGAGCTCGGCCGACATCACCTCGTCGTATACGGTGAAGCAGTTGCGGCCGGCCGATTTCGATCGGTAGAGCGCAAGGTCGGCCTTCTTGAGCAACTGCTCCTGGTCGCGGCCGTGTTCCGGCGCGATCGCGATGCCGATGCTGGTGCCGATCTCGACGCGATGTCCGGGCAGCAGGAACGGCTCGGACACGAGCTTTGCGATCCGCCCCGCCAGCTCGGTCGCGCAGGCGCGCTGATCCTCGCACGCTTCCTGGATGATGGCGAACTCGTCGCCGCCGAGCCGCGCCAGCACGTCAGTGGTGCGCAGCGCGGATCTCAGCCGCTGTGCCACCTGCCGCAGCAGCACGTCGCCGGCGCCGTGACCGAGCGAGTCGTTGACGTTCTTGAAGCGGTCGAGGTCGAGCATCAGGATCGAGAAGGTCGAACCGACATCGCCCGGCTCGCCGTTGAGCTCGTCGAGCCGGGCGAGGAAGAAGGCGCGGTTCGGCAGCCCGGTCAGGATGTCGGTCTGGGCGAGCTCGAGCACCCGGCGGTTGGCCAGCGACAGCCGCCGTGAATTGCGGCTTGCGAGCATCAGATAGGTCGACAGCGACAGCGTGAGCAGCATGCCGATGGTGAGGACCGCGGCTGCGCGATCATAGGCCGTCTCGAGCGCGCCGCCGGCGGTCGGCATGGCGCGGACCTGCCAGTCGGCGTCGCCGATCTTGAGACCGCCGGACCAGTGCAGTACGCGCGCGACGTCGCGCATCGACTGCGGCGCGGTGGCGGCCGACGAGAAGTCCGGCAGCATGTCCTCCAGGGTGACGATCTGCCCCGTGAAGGGCGGATAGATGTTGACGCTGACCGCAGGGCTGGCGCCGGTGGTGACGCGGATGGACTGGATCAGCAGCGGCAGGTCGAAGACACCGACGACGAAGCCGGCGAGGTTACGGCGCCGGTCCGCAACCGTTTCGCGCGAGGTCCCCTTGGCATAGACGGGAATGGCAACGAGAACGTCGGGCAGCCGGCCGCCTTCCTTGGGCTCATAGAGGCGCGTGCGAATGGAGGCGACACGGTCGTTGTCGCGCGCGCGCTCCAACACCGCACGACGTTCCGGGATGCTCGCATAGTCCATGCCGTAGACCGACGAGGTCTTCGGCTGGGTCGAGTAGAACACCGGGAAATATTCATCGCCCTGCGGCGCGACCGCGAGGGCATCGCCCTGAAGCGACTTGATGCGATAGCCCGACACGCCGTCCGCGATCGCGGCGGCCTCGTATTCGGCGCGCTCCTTGCGGTTCACGCGCGGCAGCCAGGCGATGCGCAGCATTCCGGGATGACGCTCGAACAGGCGGGCGCTGAAGGTCTCGAACTCGCTGCGGGTGATTTCCTCGTTGGTGGATTCGAACAACGTGCGCAGCGCGACGAGCCGGGAGATGTACTCGCCCATGCCGTTCTGCATGACGATCGCTTCGGTCTCTGCCGCGTTCTCGAACTCGATCCGGTTGACGCGGTCTTCCCACCGCGCAACGGCGGCGGCGCCCACGATCGAGAACAGAAGACCGACCGCAATCGCGACCAGCGCAGGGCGGTACAGCCCGAGCAGCGGCGCGGCGCGCCACCATCCGGTCCTACGCTCCCGATCCTGATCGATCTGATCGCGACCGCCCATCTTGATACGCACGTCCCCCTCGGCGCGGCGGTACGAACTTCTGGTTGAGCCGCCGGAACTGCTATCGGACAAGGAACGGGGTTAAGAACTGCACAATTTCGAAACCCGGGTGTCCCGGATTGCGCGGCTTAGTTAATGTTTGCCCTGCGGATCGCGGCAGTCTGGAAATAAGTTGCCGGTTTTCCCCGGAGTCTTACGGATCAAAGGGGCGGTGCGCCTTAGCGACCTGTTCAGCCCGCGGAATTATTGTTTCCGCGACCGCATCCCGCATCCAGCAAGCATCCTCATGATACGATCGCGATCTGCGACATGGCTCGCCTTGACCATCGCCTTGCTGGCCGCCGCCGTGCCGCCTGCGAAGAGCGAGGAAGCCGGCGTCAGCGACGATGCGATCCTGTTCGGCCAGGCGGCCGCGCTCGAAGGCCCCTCCTCCGCGCTCGGACAACGCATGCGGCAGGGCATCGTCGCGGCGTTCACCGAGATCAACGAGAAGGGCGGCGTCCACGGCCGCAAGCTCCAGCTCATCAGCCGCGACGACGGATACGATCCCGATCGTTCGGTGGTGCAGACGCTGCGGCTGATCGAGGAGGACAAGGTGTTCGCGCTGATCGGCGCGGTGGGCACGCCGACCGCGATCGCGACGATACCGATCACCAGCGCCAGGAACGTTCCCTTCATCGGCCCGTTCAGCGGCGCCGAATTTTTGCGCGACCTCGAGCTCGCCAATGTCGTCAACATCCGCGCGAGCTATGGCGCGGAGGCCGAGGCCTGGGTCAAGCACCTCACCGAGGATCGCAAGTTCACCCGCATCGGCATCTTCTACCAGGACGATTCCTTCGGCCGCGACGGGCTTGCCGGCGTGAAGCAAGCACTCGCCAAGCGTGGCCTCGAGCTTGCCGCCGAAGGCACCTTCGAGCGCAACACCCGCGCGGTCGCCGCGGTCTGGCGGATGATCAAGCGCGCCGGGCCCGAGGCCATCGTCATGGTCGGGACCTACGGGCCCTGCGCCGAATTCATCAAGCTCGCGCACCGCAGCGGCGCGCGCCCGACCTTCGTCAACATCTCCTTCGTCGGCGCCAATGCGCTCGCCCGGGAGCTCGGCCCCGAGGGCGAAGGCGTCATCGTCTCGCAGGTCGTGCCGTTTCCCTGGGACCGCTCGCAACAGCTCGTCGCCGACTACCAGGACGCGCAGAAGGCGATCGATCCGACGCTGACGCCGGATTTCGTGTCGCTGGAAGGCTATCTCTCCGGCCGCCTCGCGGCCGCGGCACTGGTCAAGGCCGGACCGCAGCCGACGCGCGCGAGCCTGCTGCGCGCCATCAACGATGTCGGCCGGTTCGACATCAGCGGCAACGTCGTCACCGTCGGCATCCGCGCCATCGAGACGCCGCCAAAAGTGTTTTTGACGGTGATCCAGAAGGACGGGACGTTCAGGGCAGTCGATCGGCTGTAGGGCTGATGAGATGAGACTCCACTAGCGCTGCAAGGAAGGTGCTCCCTCCCCCCTTGCGGGGGAGGGTTGGGGAGAGGGGTAGCCCAGGAAACGGTGTTCGTTGTTGACGATCCGCCGAGCCGCGTCTGCTCGATAGAATCCCCGTGTGGCACCCCTCTCCCTGCCCCTCCCCCGCAAGGGGGGAGGGAACGGAGAGAGCGTGCATTACGGCCGCCGCGTCCAACCATCGGCGTTGACGGCGCCTTGCGGGATCTGGCCTTTGACGATCGCTTCCACCTGCCGCACGGTTTCGAGCGACTGGTATTCGATCGCCTGCGGCGTCAGCCCGCCGACATGCGGGGTGGCGATGACGTTGGGCAATTTCGCCAGCTCCGGTGTCGGCATCTGGTCGGGCGCGCGGCCGACATCCATCGCGGCGCCCGCGATACGGTTCTCGATCAGCGCCTTCGCCAGCGCGGCTTCATCAACGAGATTGCCGCGGGAGAGATTGATGAAGACGGCATGCTTCTGCATGCGCGCCAGCGCCGCCGCGCCGATCAGGTTCTCGGTCTGCGCGTTGGCGATGGCGAGGCAGACGACGTAGTCCGATGCGGCGAGGAGCTCGTCGAGGCCGACATGCCGGATCGCGCTGTCGCTGATGGTCGCGAAGGGATCGGCGACCAGCACCTCCATGCGCATCACCTTGGCGATCTCGGCGAGATAACGCCCGATGCTGCCATAGCCGATGATGCCGATCCTGCTGCCGGCAAGCTGGCGACCCATCCGCGCCTCCGGCTTGCGGCCCGCCTGGTAGTCGGCGGCGGTCCGCGACACGCCGCGGGAGAGATCGACCATGAAGCCGACCGCGAGCTCGGCCACCGCCTGCACGAAGCCGGGACCGGCGCGGGTCACGAGCACGCCCGCCGTTGAGGCGGCATCGACATCGATATTGCGGATATCGACGGCACAGCGGACGAAGGCGCGCAGGCGCGGCAATTGCGAAAAAATCTCGCCGCGTCCCTCGGTCATGCGGTCGGCGACGATGATGTCGGCGTCGTGCGCCGCGCGAACGAGGCCGGCGGCGTCAAGCGTTTCATCGCTCTCGTGCAGGATCACCTCGGCGGCCGCACGCAGGCCGTTCAGGCTGCGGTCGCCATAGTAATTGCGCCGCATTTCCGGCGTGTGCGCGAGCAGGACCTTCAAGACAAGTCTCCTTCAGTAGCCGAATGCCCGCGGCAGCGCCGTCGAGAGCCATGGCACGAAGGCGATGACGAGCAGGCACAGGAACAGCAAGCCAAGATAGCCCATGATCGGCTTGACCGTCTGCTCGATCGGCACGTTGCCGATCAGGCAGGCGCCGTAGAGCCCGAGCCCGAGCGGCGGCGCGAACAGGCCGATGCCCATGGCGATGACGAGCACGACGCCGAAATGCAGCGGATCGACGCCGAGCTGCACCGCGACCGGCAACAGCAGCGGCCCGAAGATGATCAGCGCGGCGGCGCCTTCCAGCACCGAGCCCATCACGATCAGCACGACGATGGCGAGCAGGATGAACATCCAGACGCCCGAGGTCCTCGACAGCGCCAGCATGAAGTCACCGACCGCATGCGGCACCTGCTGCAGGGTCAGCGTGAAGGCCAGCGACTGCGCGGCGGCGACGATGAACAGCACGAGGCCCGCGCGCGCCGCGGCCTGCACAAAGCTGTGCGCGGCCGTCTTGAAGCTGAGCTCGCGGAACACGAGGCTGCCGACGACAAGAGCATAGGCCACCGCGAACGCGGAGATTTCGGTCGCGGTGGCAAAGCCGCTCTTGAAGCCGAAGAAGATCATGAAGATCAGGCCGAACGCGGCGATCGCGCCGCTCCAGAGCCCTGACACGGGCGCCTGCGGCTCGACGTCCTCGGCCTCCGCCGGCGGCTTGCCGAAGATGATCGACACCACGATCAGCACCAGCGCCATCAGCGCCGCCGGCAGCAATCCCGCCATGAACAGGCCGCCGATCGAGAGGTTCGCGACGAAGCCGAGAATGATCAGGTTGATGCAGGGCGGAATCGTCTCCGCCATCACCGCGGATGCCGCCAGCAGCGCCACCGCGCCGCCCGGATTCTGCTTCGAGCGGCGCGCCGCCGGGATCAGCACGGAGCCGACCGCGGCAACGTCCGCCATCTTCGAGCCGGAGATGCCGGAGAACAGCACCATCGAGGCCACCATCACGACGTTGAGGCCGCCGCGCATGCGCCCGACCGCGCGCTGCAGCAGCTCGATCAGCCGCACCGACATGCCGTTGGCTTCCATGAGATAGCCGACGAGGATGAAGAAGGGAATCGCGAGCAGCACGAAATTGTCGATGCCGCGCGCCATCTGCTGGGCGAAGATGACGCCGGGCAGCGCGCCCTCGACCCAGATGAAGATCAGCGCGGCCAGCGCCAGCGCAAAGCCGATCGGCAAGCCGCTGAACAGCGTCGCGAAGAAACCGATCAGCATCAGCGTCCCCGCCGACGGCACGGTAGCCGGCGACAGATAATCCCAGGCGAGATAAAGCCCGGTGACAACGATGATCGCAATGAGGCCCCTGACGATGTCGGGGAGCGGCCTTGCGCAGAGATGGTCGATCGCGAACACCGTCATGAACAGCGCGCCGACGCCCATCGGGTAGAAGGTCAATTCCAGCGGCAGGCCGGAGCCGGTGGTCTGGCCCGCGGTGAGCGAGCCCAGCTTGATGGCGTTATAGGCGACGTAGCCGGAGATCAGCACGATCAGCAGCGCGCCGGCTGCATCGACCAATGCGCGCAGCCGCACCGGCAACAGGTCGCGGAAGAACGACACGCCGACATTCTCGCCGCGCGCGAGCGCGCTCGCCGCGCCGAAGAACGCCGAGCCGACCATCAGGCCGCGCGCGACATCGTCGGACCATTCGACCGGCGCGTTGAAGAAGAAGCGCAGCAGCACGGAGGCGCAGACGACGATGAGATCGGCGGCCAGCAGGATGGCCGCGATCGCGTCGCTGAAGCGAAGCAGCTGGGTGATGCTCCCGTGGCGGCCGCCCGAGACGGGCACGGCGGCTGACATGGCCAGCTCAGATTTGGCCAGCTCAGATTTGGTCATCTCAGGCTTGCGTCGCGCGGATGATGTCGATGACGGCCTTGGATTCCGGCCGCGCCTTGATGAAGTTCTCGGACTGCGGGGCCACGCGCTTCTTGAAGGCTTCGCGGTCGCATTCAGCCACCGTCACGCCCTTCTCGGTCAAGGTCGCCAACGCCTCCTTCTCGACCGCAAGCCCGTGGGCGCGGGTGTCCACCGCGGCCTTCTTGGCAGCGTCGAGGAAACCTTCGCGCAGTTTCGGATCCATGCGGTTGTAGGTCATGTCGCTGAAATAGATCGCGAGCGGCGAGAAATTGTGCTGCGTCAGCGCGTAGAACTTTGCCGTCTCGAAGAACTTGCTGGCGAGGATCGTCGGCGGATCGTGCTCCAGGCCATCGAGCACGCCGGCCTGCAACGCCGTATAGATTTCGCCGAACGCCAGCGGCGTCGCGGCTGCGCCCATCAGGCGCAGACATTCCGTGATGACGGGATTGGGCAGGGTACGGATCTTGAGACCGGCGAGATCCTCCGGGGTCTTCACCGGCTTCCTCGCGAGCACGCTGCGCGAGCCGAAATTATAGGCCCAGGCGATGATGCGGATGTTGCCGCCCTTGAGCAGCGCGTCCTCGATCGGCTTGGCGGCGCCGGCCTCGAACGCCTTGGTCTGCTGCGGGAAGCTCGAGAACAGGAAGCCGAGATCGAAGGTACCGACCAGCGGCACCAGATTGGCCGAGATCGACGAGCCCGAGACCATGAGGTCGATGACGCCGAGCTTCACCGAGTTGATGACGTCGATTTCCTGGCCGAGCTGGTTGTCCGGGAAGAAGGCGACCTCGACCTGCTCGCCGAGCCCATTGCCCTTCAGATTCTTGACGAGGTTGTCGTAATAGACGCGGCCGTTGGCGTATTTGGGATCGTTCGGCAGCGAGGAGGAGCATTTCAGCTTCAGCGTCGCAGCTTCGGCGCGGCCGATGATCGCGGGAGAGAGCACGAGGCCGGCGCCGACCGCCGCCGATGACTTGATGAACGCGCGACGGTTCACGGGCACGATGGTCATGGTGCGGTCTCTCCCCGATATTTTTGTTCGCGGCCGCGATCATTGCCGCAACCTGTTGTGCGGACTGTATGGCCAAAGCAACGACACAGGCAAGGGATGCGGCCGGGGGCGCCGCGATGGCACGAGCGGCATGCGCACGGCAGAGACTGTCGCGGAACGCCTTTATTTATAGATGTTTTCGACGATGCCGCACGGCAGCGACAAGGCCTGCCATGCAAGATTGACGCAGATCGATCCAATTCAGGCATGGATCAATGCCGAACGTAGATCGATGGAGGAGGCGCAAGCAAAAACACGAGAGCCGCGGGATCGCGATCCCGCGGCTCTCTTGCGTTGGAGGAGATACGATGGCGTCAGCGCGAATGTGCGGCGCTGAGCTGCCCGTTCGCCGCCGCGACATCGCGGGAGGGACGCAGCGCATAAGCGCCGTCGCCAAGCAGGGCCTGCGCCGCGAGCGCGATCGCCCAGAAGGCGGGGAATTCCCAGCCGCCCTTCGGATTGGTGAAGAAGAAGCCGGCGGCCCCGTGCACGGTGAAGATCGCACCGAGCAGGATCGGGATGCCGGCCAGCGCCGCGTAGCGGGTCCAGACGCCGAGGATCAGGGCAACGCCGCTGAGGACCTCGACGGTCATGATGAGGTAAGCGAGCTCGGGCGGGAAGCCGAGGCTGCCGAAGAACTTTGCGGTTCCGGCCGGGGTGAAGACGAACAGCTTCAGGCTGGCATGGGCGAGGAAAAGCGCGCCCAGCGTCACGCGCAGCACCAGCGCGGCGTAGGGAGCGGTACGGGAATCGATCATGGCGGTCTCCTTTGCTGCACTGCGCTATGATCTATTCCCGTTCAAATGATAATCGGCTATTCTGGAATTATAGCTCACACCAATAGAGTGAGATCGATGCTCGACCGTCTGACCAGCCTGGAAGTCTTCGCCAAGGTGGCGGCACTCGGCAGCCTGTCGGGTGCGGCCCGGGCCATGGGCCTGTCACAGACCATGGTGACCAAGCATGTCGCCGCCCTCGAGGCGCGGCTGGGCACAAAACTGTTCCACCGCACCACACGGCGCCTCTCCATTACCGAGGCCGGGCGGAGCTATCTGGAATCCTCCGAGCGCATCCTCGCCGACATGGAAGCCGCCGACGCCGCGGTCGCGCGCGAGCGCATCGAGCCCCGCGGGCTGCTGCGGGTCAACGTGCCCGTCGTGTTCGGCACGCGGCAGATCGCGCCCGCGATCGCGGAGTTCTCGGAGGCCCATCCCGAGGTCACGGTCGAGCTCGGCCTCAACGACCGTCTCGTCGACCTCGCCGAGGAAGGCTGGGACCTCGCGATCCGCATCGGCAAGCTGCGCAACTCCAGCATGGTCGCGCGGCGGCTCGCACCGAACCGCCTCGTGGTCTGCGCCGCGCCTTCGTACCTTGCGAAGCATGGCACGCCGCGCAGTGTCGCCGATCTCGCGGCTCATAATTGTCTCGGCTACACGCTCTCGCAGCAGGCGAGCGCGGCGGAATGGCTGTTCGGCGTCGACGGCGAGATCCGCGTCCAGGTCAGCGGCAGCTTGCGCGCCAACAATGGCGATGCGCTGCGCGCGGCGACGCTGGCCGGCCTCGGCCTCGCGCGACAGCCGACCTTCATCATCGCCGATGATTTGCGCGCCGGCGCACTTGTCGCGCTCCCGCTCGACCAGCCGGAAATCCAGACCTCGGCGGTGCATGCGGTGTATCTGCCCGACCGCCGGCCGCCGGCGAAGGTGCGCGCCTTCATCGACTTTCTCGCGGCGCGTTTTGCGCCCGACCCGCCCTGGGATCGTGGACTGTTCTGACGGCACACGGACTGGCGCGCCAGCCCCGGCAGATCCCCTGCCCCATTTTGCCGCACGCGCATGCGTGAGCTAGCGCACAGACAGCCTCATGGCAGGCGACTAGAAAAGGTGACATCCTCGCGCCCATTGCCGATGGAGGTGACACCATGCGCCGTCCAGTCCTCAGTCATTTATTCCTTGCATCCAGCCTTCTTGCCCTCACCCAGTTGATGACGCCGACAGAGGCCGCCGCCGAAGCGCGGCTCGCACTCGTCATCGGCCAATCCGCCTATCGCACGGTGCCGGAGCTGCCCAACGCGGCCAACGATGCCAAGGGCATGACGGAGCTGCTCGGCAATGCCGGCTTCACCGTCACCACGGCCGCCGATCTCGGGCAGAGCGAGATGCGCACGGCGATCTCGGATTTCGCCGGCCGGGTCAGCGCCAGCGGCTCCGACACCGTCGCGCTGGTGTTCTATGCCGGCCACGGCCTGCAGATCGACGGCGAGAATTATCTGGTGCCTGTTGATCTCGATCCCAAGCGCGAGGCGGATATTCCGCTCCAGGGCGTGCGGCTGAACGATCTGCTCAACACGCTCGGTGCGCTGCCGACGCGGGCGCGCATCTTCATGCTCGATGCCTGCCGCAACAATCCATTCCCCGCGCTTAGCGGCGCCGGCCATGGCCTGGCGATCGTCGACACCAAGGCCGGCGCGCCCGGCTCCTTCATCTCCTATTCGACCTCGCCCGGTGCCGAGGCCGAGGATGGCACGGGCATCGACAGCCCCTACACCACGGCCGCGCTGACCATCGCCAAGCAGCCGAACCTGCCCATCGAAGAAGTGTTCAAGCGCATCCGCGTCGCCGTGGCGCAGTCGACCGACGGGCGGCAGATCCCGTGGGAAAGCTCCTCGCTGACCACCGACTTCAAGTTCTTCGGCGGCGACAGCAGCAGTCAGCAGCCTGCTCTTCCGGGCGCATCCGCGATGGCGCTCGCCAGCGGCACGCGCAGCGTCGCGGACTGGCGCAAGGATTTGCAGGGCAAGGACGCCAAGGTCGCCTATGAGCTCGTGATCACTGACGACACCGTGGAGGCGTATCAGGCCTATATCGAGCTCTACGCGCAGGACACCCGCACGCCGCGCATTCGCACGGTGCTGGAGCGCCGGCGCCAGATGCTGGCCTGGGAGCGCGCGACCGCGATCAACACCCGCGCCTCGTTCGAGGCCTATCTCAACAATTGGGACAACAGCGATCTCGCCGCGACCGCGCGCCGGCTGCTGCTCCGCGTGCAGAACCGCAACTATGCCGGGCCGGTGGCCGCTGCGGCGGCGCCTGCACCGGTCGCCGTCGCGATGGCGCCGACCTGCCCATGCTCGACGCCATCGACACCGGCCTCGCCGGTTAACCCCGAAGTGGCGCCGATCATCAAGAAGCGCGTCGACGACACGCCGCCAAAGCGCAAGGTCGACGAGACCCCGCCGAAGCGCAAGGTCGTCGAGACGCCGCCGAAGCCGCGCCGTCCGCCGCCGGACGAAGTGGTCTATGAGCGCGCCCCGCCACCGGATCGTGGTCCGCCGCCCGAGGCGATCGGCGTCGGAATCGGGATCGGTCTCGGCATGGGTATGGGCATGGGCGGCCGCGGCGGCGGAATGGGCCACGGCGACTACAATCGCGGCGGCAGGTATTGAGAGGACGTTGCCCGATACGGAGGAGATATCTCTCCTCCGACATTGAGACAGTGAAGTCTCTCGTGCCCCGGACGCAGTGCAGCGCGCAGCGGTGCACTGCAGAGCCGGGGCCCATTCTTACCTTGATCGCGACCTTCTGGGTCCCGGCTCTGCGCAGCAGCGCTACGCGCTGCAGCGCGTCCGGGACACGAGAGCGATGGATATTCTCCAACTGCCTTATCCCCGAAATGCTGTAGTCTGATCGGCCGACACTCGCCTTTCCGGGGACCTCGATGCCGCAAGACTCGCACGCCAAGCACGCATGGCCGCTGTTCCGCTCGCTTGCGTCCTATTCCCTGCCGGGCGATTTCATGGCGGGGCTGACGTTGGCGGCGATTGCGATTCCTGAGCAGATGGCGACCGCGCGGCTCGGCGGTTTTGCGCCGCAGGTCGGCTTCTTCGCCTTCATGGCGGGTTCGCTCGGCTTTGCCCTGCTCGGCGGCAATCGCTTTTTGTCCTGCGGCGCCGATTCCACGATCACGCCGATCTTCGCCGGCGGGCTCGCCGCACTCGCTGCCGCCGGGACGCCCGAATATCAGGGCCTTGCGATTGCGCTGGCGCTGATGGTCGGCGCGATGATGCTGGCTAGCGGCGCCTTTCGCCTTGGCGGCATCGCCAATTTGCTGTCGGTGCCGGTCATGGTCGGCTTCCTCGCCGGCATCTCCGTCCACATCATCGTGTCGCAGCTACCGGGCGTGCTGGGACTGGAGTCGCCGAGTGGGCCGACGCTCGATCGCATCGGCGTGCTCGCGCGCGAGCTCGGCCACACCAATCCCTTCACGCTCTTCATCGGATTCGGCGTGCTGGCCGCGGTCTTCATTTGCGAGATGATCAGCGCAAAGATTCCGGGCGCACTGATCGGGCTCGTCGCGGCGACGCTGGCCACGATTGCGCTTGGCCTCGAAAGCAAGGGCGTCAACGTCGTCGGCAGCGTGCCGGGTACACTGCCACGGCCGACCTTGCCCGATCTTGCGCCGGAACTGTGGGTACGCCTCGTCCCGCTCGCCTTCGTCATCACCGTCGTGGTGATGGTGCAGACGGCGGCGACGACGCGGTCGTTTCCGTCCGATCCCGACAAGCCCGCCGATGTCGATCGCGATTTCCTCGGCGCGGGCGCCGGCAGCGTGCTGTCCGGCCTGTTCGGCGCCTTTCCGGTCAATGCCAGCCCGCCGCGCACGGGCATCGTCGCCGAGACCGGCGGGCAATCGCAGCTCGCAGGCCTTGCCGCAGCAGTGATCGTGCTGGCGCTGCTCGCATTCGGCACGGGCCTACTGCAGCACGTCCCTGACGCAGCGCTCGGCGGCATCCTGCTGTTCGTCGCGCTGCGCATCATCCGCGTGAAGCAGATCGTCACGATCTATCGGCAGTCCTTCAGCGAATTCCTGCTGATCGCCGCCACCGCCGCGCTGATCATCGTGCTGCCGATCCAGCAGGGCGCGTTCCTCGGCATCGTGCTGTCGCTGCTGCACGGCATCTGGAGCACGACGCGCGCGCGGCTGGTCGAGTTCGAGCGGGTGCCCGGCACCACGATCTGGTGGCCGGCGCATCCGCACATCACCGGCGAGCGCATCAACGGCGTCGCCGTGATCGGGCTGCAGGCGCCGCTGTCCTTCCTCAACGCGCCGGGCTTTCGCAGCGACGTAACCAAGGTGCTGGGCACCACGACGCCGCAACTGCTGGTGCTGGAGGCGAGCGGCATGGTCGAGATCGACTTCACCGCCGCGCAGATCCTGCTCGACGTCTTCAAGGTGTGCAACGCGCAAGGCGTGACGGTGGCGCTGGCGCGGCTGGAATCCGTACGCGCGCAGGACGCGTTCGAACGCTTCAGACTGTTCGACGCCCTGCCCCGCGAGCACGTCTTCCACAGCGTGGACGAGGCCGTGCGCAAGCTGGCGAAGTAGTCGCCCTCACTGCGCCAGTGTCGGGTGATCCCGCTGCACCGTCTCGCGGATCCAGGCGGCATGGATCGCGCGAAACAGGATCTGCGCGGTCTTGAGGTCGTTCGCCGTCATGCAGAGATTGACGATGCGATGGACCGCGTCGTCGCGCATCAAGCCATCCGAGATCTTCATCGCGATCTCCATCGCGACCTTGGCAGCGCGCTCGTAGCGATCGCTTTCACGCTGGTCGTTGCGCGCGGACCCTGCCGCGCTCGCGGCTGCGGCCTCGCAGATGGCGCGGATACGATCGGTGGCCTCGATGTCGCCAAGTGGCCCTTTGATCGCTTCGTCCCAGATATCCGCCGGCTTCCGCTTCGCGAACCACTTCATCGCCCCGCCACCCGTGGCTTCGGGCCACCACATTGTCGAGCTTCAGCTCCACCCAGCATAGAGAATCGCAGTGTGGTCGGCGAGGCGGTTTTTTCCGCCGCAGCCTGGGCTTGCGACGCGCTCATGAGGTCCGGCGTGGCCCGATCGCCTCGAACTGTGCCTTCTGCTCGTCGTTCAACGTGGCATAGAAATCTTCGAGCGCAGCGCGCACCGATTTGACGCCGTCCAGCATCATGTCGAGCCGCTTGTGGGCCGCAGCCATGCGCGCCGGCGGCGTCAACACGTCGGTGGGCTGACAGGCCGCCTTGAGCGACGCGCTGACCTTGGTACTGGTATCCTGGAGCACTTGCAGAGCAGCGCGCTGGGTGTCGTTGGGCTGAAGCCGTGCTTCGATTTCAGCGCCTGGCCAATCGAGTCCAACAGGCGTGCCGCAATTCTGCACCAGCGATGCATTGGCGTTGCTGGAAGCCGCTGCGCGGCGCTGGTCCTCGGCCAACGCATTGAAACGTGCCTTCTGCTCGTCGGTGAGCGACCCGTAGAATCTGTCGAGCGCCGGTTGCACCAGTTCGACAGCCTTCACCATCGTCTCGACACGCTGCTGCATCGCCGCCAAACGACCGGGCGCCGTGGCCGCGACTTGCGTTGGGCATGATGCGCGGATGATCCCCGCCGCCTGCATCGAGGCATTACCGAGAGCATCGAGATCGGCGCCCTGCGCGTCCGTCGGCTGCACCGCATCCGCGATCTGGTCGACCGGAAGGCCGGTGATCTCGCGTCGGTCGCTGCCGCAAAGCTGATCGAGCGGAACGCCTCGCGCTTGCCGTCGTCCGTAAGCACGCTGCGGCAGATAGGTTGCGAGGCGGTCATAGCCATAGGGGCCGAAGAGGCCGGCATAGATGTCCGGATAGCCGTAGCCCCAGAAGCCGAGGCCGTCGCCCCAGATGGTGTAGTCGTAGAGATCGTTATAGGCGAAGGGCCAGAACAGCGGTCCGACCCAGCCATAGAAGCCGCCGGGGTGCTGCCACCATCCGCTGTTTGCGCCGTGCCAGCCGGCGAGCGCGGCGGCGGCGGCAATCTGCGCCCGCGCCGCCGGATTGCCGATCAGCCGGCCATTGCGGAAGGTGCTGGCGTGGAAGTTGAAGGCATTGCGAAAATTCGCAGGACGGACGGCCGCATTGCGGATCTGACCGAAACTCGGACCACCATGTCGAGCTCCTGTTGCGAAGCGCAGTCCGCCATGATGGCCGCCACCGCCATGCGCGTGCCCGAATCCATGACCGCTAAAATGGCCGCCAAAATGACCGCCCCCACCATGATGGCCGCCACCATGGCCGCCTCCGTGCCCACCGCCATGACCGCCTCCGCCATGACCGCCGCCGCCATGACCGCCGCCGCCATGACCGCCGCCGCCATGACCGCCGCCGCCCTTGGCCAGAGCCGTGCCGGCAAGCATGCAGGCAAGCGCCATCACGGCAATTCCAATGACCGGTCGCAACATCGCATCCTCCCGAGAGCGCCGCGCCATTTGAGGCACCGGAAGCTGACGGGAATGGAACCTGCCTGGTGGCCGAAAGTTCCGCGACCGCGACGCAGCAGGCGCGCTACGCCTCCGGCACGATCTTGCCGGGGTTGAGGATGTTGAGCGGATCGAGCGCCTTCTTCAACGCCCGCATCGCCTCGATCGCCTCGGGGCCGAGTTCAGCCTTGAGATATTTCTGCTTGCCCTGGCCGATGCCGTGCTCGCCGGTGCAGGTGCCGTCCATCGCCTGTGCGCGCTCGACGAGGCGATGCATGAACTCCTCGCCGCGCGCCATTTCGGCCGCATCGTTGGTGTCGCACACCAGCGAGCAGTGGAAATTGCCGTCACCGACATGGCCGACGATCGGCGACAACAGGTTCAGGCGCTTGAGATCTTCCTCGGTCTCGCTGACGCAGTCGGCAAGGCGCGAGATCGGCACGCAGACGTCGGTTGCGACCACGCCGATGCTGTCGCCGGGGCGCAGCGCCTTGACGGACCAGTAAGCGTCGTGCCGCGCCTGCCACAGTTTTGTGCGATCCTCCGGCTTGGTGGTCCAGGAGAAATCGCCACCGCCGCATTCCTTGGCGATCTCGCCGAACGCCTTGGATTGCGCGTCGACCTCGATCTCGCTGCCGTGGAATTCCATCAACAGCAGCGGCGTCTCCGGCAGCGTCAGCTTCGAATAGGCGTTGCAGGCCTTCACCTGCGCGGTGTTCAGCAGCTCGATGCGCGCCACGGGAATGCCGGTCTGGATCGCCATGATCACGGCCTGACACGCCCCGTGCACGGTCTCGAACGACACCGCGGCCGCCGCGATGGTCTCGGGAATGCCGCGGAGCCGAATGGTCAACTCGGAGATGATGCCGAGCGTGCCTTCGGCGCCGACGAACAGATGCGTCAGATCATAGCCGGCGGACGACTTCTTGGCGCGCGTGCCCGTGGTGATGATCTCGCCATCGCCGCGCACCACCTTCAGCGCCAGCACGCTGTCGCGCATGGTGCCGTAGCGCACCGCGTTGGTGCCGGAAGCGCGGGTCGAGGCCATGCCGCCGAGGGAAGCATCGGCGCCGGGATCGATCGGAAAGAACAGGCCCTGGTCACGCAGATGCTCGTTGAGCGCCTTGCGGGTGACGCCGGGCTGGATCACGCAGTCGAGATCCTCGGCGTGCACCGCCAGCACCTTGTTCATGTCGCGCAGGTCGATCGAGATACCGCCAGCGGGCGCGTTGACCTGGCCCTCGAGCGAGGTGCCGGTGCCGAAGGGAATGACGGGGACGCGATTCTTGGCGCAGATCCGCACCACGTCCTGGATGTCGGCGGTCTCCTGCGCCATCACCACGCCGTCGGGCGGCTGGTTGACGATCCATGTGGTGGTATGGCCGTGCTGCTCGCGAACGGCCTGCGAGGTGATGAGGCGGTTGCCGAAGCGTGCGGCTAGCTGCTCCAGCGCGCTCGCGAGGGCTTTCGGCTCCGGCCGCGGCGGATTATTGGTGATGGTGGTGCCCACGGAAATTCCTCCCACGAGAAGTGACCGTGGCAAAGGACATATAACCGGTCAAGTCAAGGGACCGGACGCATAGCTTGGGAATGAAACATGCCGGAGAGTGCTACCACAGCCCCGACCGCCGAGCCGTTCCGCTCGTCGATCATGCAGATCGAGCCGCAATGGATCGACTATAACGGCCATCTCAACATGGCCTATTACAACGTGATGTTCGACCGGGCGATCGACGAGCTCTGGCTCGAGCTCGGCATGGGGCCGGCCTACAAGAAGGAGCGCCACGGCTCGACCTTCACCGCCGAATGCCATGTGCGCTATTTGCGCGAGATCCACCTCGGCGATCCCGTGCAGATCCTGATCTGGCTGCTGGAAACCGACAACAAGCGGCTGCACACATTCGAGGAGCTGCGGCACGCCACCGAGGGCTGGCTGTCGGCGACCTCCGAGAACATGTCGCTGCACATGGACATGAAGGCCCGGCGTGTGGCGCCGTTTCCGCCTGACGTTCAGGAGCGGGTTATGGCTGTCACCCGCGCCCATCGCGCCGTAGCGCGCCCCGAGGGCATCGGCCGGAACGTGGCGATGCCCTCGAAGAGATAGCGCTAGATCCTGCGTCCGCGGGCAAGGCCGACCACGGCCGAGACCAGGAAGAGGACGATCGCGATGAAGAAGATGATCTTGGCGATTTCGATCGAAGCGCCGGCGATGCCGCCAAAACCAAGGATACCTGCGATCAGTGCGATAACGAGAAACGTCACAACCCAGCCAAGCATGTCAAAACCTCTGTCTTGATGTCTGTCTGCGATCGGCGCACCTGACGCGCCTCACTTGCACGACAATCTCGACGCTGGAACGAAGGTTCCGGGCCAGGCGGGGCGGAAATTTGCACCGGCGGGAGGAACAAATCGACCTGCCCTGCACGTGGAAAACCCCTCCCCGGCGCCCCATATAGGCGCTAATCCCTGTTATGAAGGCTCCCTTCCGCCACCCCGCGGTGCCATCGTGGGGCCAATGATTCGCATGACCGAGCCGAACAAAATCACCAGCGTACCCGACCACCAGCCCGCAGCCGGCGGCATCGCCGCGCGTGCGCGCGCCTCCGTGGGCCCGAAATACCTGACCGGCCTCAATCCGGAGCAGCGCGAGGCGGTGGAGACGCTGGACGGTCCGGTCCTGGTGCTGGCCGGCGCCGGTACCGGCAAGACGCGCGTGCTGACCACGCGCATCGCCCATATCCTGAGCCAGGGCCGCGCCCGCCCCGCCGAGATCCTGTCGGTGACCTTCACCAACAAGGCCGCGCGCGAGATGAAGCACCGGCTCGGCCAGATGCTCGGCCACGCCGTCGAGGGCATGCCGTGGCTCGGCACCTTCCACTCCATCGGCGGCCGCATCCTGCGTTTCCATGCCGAGCTCGCGCAGCTCAAGTCGAACTTCACCGTGCTCGACGTCGACGACCAGGTCCGGCTGCTGAAGCAACTGTTGCAGGCCGAGAACATCGACGACAAGCGCTGGCCGGCGCGCATGCTGGCCGGCCTGATCGACGGCTGGAAGAACCGCGGCCTGATGCCGTCGCAGGTGCCGTCAGGCGAAGCCGCGATGTTTGCCAACGGCAAGGGCGGCAAGCTCTATGCGAGCTACCAGGAGCGGCTGAAGATCTTGAACGCCGCCGATTTTGGCGATCTGCTGCTGGAGAACATCCGGATCTTCCGCGAACATCCGGATATTTTGCGGCAGTATCAGCAGCGCTTCAAATTCATCCTGGTCGACGAGTATCAAGACACCAACGTCGCGCAGTATCTCTGGCTGCGGCTGTTGTCGCAGGCGCCGTCTTCCACCTCGCCCCGATTGCGGGGAGAGGTCGGATCGCAGAGCGATCCGGGTGAGGGGGACTCTCCAAGCACCGAGCTCGTGGAGACTCCCCCTCACCCCGACGCTCTCAGTGCGAGCGAAGCTCGTCACGACCCCGCAAGCGGGGCGAGGGAGCAGAAAGGCCCCACCAAGAACATCTGCTGCGTCGGCGACGATGACCAGTCGATTTATGGCTGGCGCGGCGCCGAGGTCGACAACATCCTGCGCTTCGAGCACGATTTCCCCGGCGCCAAGGTCATCCGCCTCGAGCGCAACTACCGATCGACGGGCCATATCCTCGCGGCCGCCTCGCATCTGATCGCGCATAACGAAGGCCGGCTCGGCAAGACGCTGCGCACCGAGGACCAGGACGGCGAGAAGGTCACGGTGACAGGCTCGTGGGATTCCGAAGAGGAGGCCCGCGGCATCGGCGAGGAGATCGAGCAGATCCAGCGTCAGGGCGAGAAGCTCAACGAGGTCGCCATTCTGGTACGCGCCTCCTACCAGATGCGCGAATTCGAAGATCGCTTCGTCACGCTCGGCCTGCCCTATCGCGTGATCGGCGGCCCGCGCTTCTATGAGCGCGCCGAAATCCGCGACGCGCTGGCGTATCTGCGCGTCATCAATTCGCCGGCCGACGATCTCGCATTCGAGCGCATCGTCAACGTGCCCAAGCGCGGCCTTGGCGATGCCACCGTGCAGATGCTGCACGACCACGCCCGCAAGCGCCGCATTCCGCTGTTCGAGGCGGCGCGCGCCGTGGTCGAGACCGACGAGTTGAAGCCGAAGGCGCGCGGATCCCTCCGCGACCTCGTGGCCCAGTTCGAGCGCTGGCGCGCCCAGCGCGAGGTCACCGCGCATACCGATCTCGCCCAGATCGTGCTCGACGAGAGCGGCTACACCGAGATGTGGCAGAAGGATCGCTCCGCTGACGCCGCGGGCCGGCTGGAGAACCTCAAAGAGCTCGTGCGCTCGATGGAGGAGTTCGAGAACCTGCAAGGCTTCCTGGAGCACATCTCGCTGGTGATGGACCGCGACGGCGGCGCCGAGGAAGACGCGGTGTCGCTGATGACGCTGCATTCGGCCAAGGGCCTTGAATTCGACAACGTGTTCCTGCCCGGCTGGGAGGAGGGCCTGTTCCCGAGCCAGCGCACGCTGGACGAACAGGGCCGCGCCGGCCTCGAGGAAGAGCGCCGGCTCGGCCATGTCGGCCTGACCCGCGCCCGTCGCCGCGCGATGATTTATTTCGCGACCAACCGGCGTATCCATGGCACCTGGTCGACCACGATCCCATCGCGCTTCCTCGACGAATTGCCGGCGGCCAATGTCGAGATCACGGAAGCCAAGGGCGGCTCGGCCTGGGGCGGCACCGGCGGCTATGGCGCCTCGCGCTTCGACGACATGGAGGCGTTCGGCTCGACCTATGCGACGCCGGGGTGGCAGCGCGCTCAGGCCAACCGCAACCGCGGCGGCGGCGGTGGCGGTCGCGGCGGATTCGAGGAAGAGGCCGCAACGTTCTCGTCCTCTTCGTCATCCGGCCCCGATTTCGGCAGCTTCTCCTCGCGCCGCCGCGGGCCGCTGACGATCGAGGGCGAGCTGGTCGCCAAATCGACCGGCACCACCTCGGAGTTCGCGCTCTCCGACCGTGTCTTCCACCAGAAATTCGGCTACGGCCGCGTCACCAAGATCGACGGCAACAAGCTCACCATCGCCTTCGACAAGGCCGGCGAGAAGAAGGTCGTGGACAGCTTTGTGCAGCGGGCGTGAGACCGCCCCCGCACGCAAGGCGATCCGCTCAGCCGTTCAGGATGTTGGCGCCCTGGTCGTAGATCAGCTGGTCGACGTGCCCGGCACCAGGCGCGATGTCGAGCCGCCAGCCCAGCGCCACATCGAGGCTCGAGGCCAGCTTCGTACAGTGCTCGAAATGCCAGAGGCCACGTGCGAGGCGGTGCGGCCCCTGGGCCATCGCCTCGTCCCAGCGCGGCAGGTCGGGCGCATCAGGATCGTTGTCGGCATCGCCCAGCAAGATGACGAGCGAGCGCCCCAGATACCTCCGCAAATCACTTGAGCCGAGGCCAATCCCTCCCATGCCGTCCGGATAATCCTTGGCGAGGTCCGGCAGCATGTAGCATCCGCAATTGGCGGCAACGGCGACGTCGACGGAAGCGGCCTCGTTGAGCGCGAGATAGCGCAGGACGAATTGGGCCCCCGCGGAATTGCCGAACAGGCCGAAAGTCTGCCGGCTGGACCCGATCGCCTGCCGAACGTATTGAAACAGCCGGTCGATCACCCCGAAATTCCAGTGATCGCGCGGCAGGACCGTATTGTCCGGCGGCGGCCGCCGCACGCCGCCGAAATTGTATGCGGCGATGCCCGGGAACTGCACCGGATCGAACTCCGGCACCAGCACGATTTGCCCGTTGCGTTCGGCCTGAGGGACGAGCAGATCGCGAAACGCCGCGGCCGCGCGATCAACGCCGTGCATCGCCACGACGATGCGTGTGTGCGGACCGCTCGTTCGGGGGCAAAAGGAAAAGACCCGCATCGTGCGTGGCGAGGGGACCGCATCATCATCACGAAACACGAACGAGCCGGCGCCTTCAGCCAGAGTGAATTTGCTCAATTGCTTGCCTCCCAAGATGCGGTATTCATAATTGAATGAAACCCGGCGGCACAACCATCGAGGCCACCAGTCCTGCCATGCCTCACTACGTCGCCATCATCGAAGACGCCGACCCCGACGACGCCGTCAGCCTGTGGTTTCCCGACCTGCCGGGCTGCATTTCCGGCGGCGATGACGTCGACGAGGCCCTGGAGAATGCGCCTGAGGCGCTCGCGTTCTATGCGCAGGAGCTGAGCGAGGACGGCCGCGAGCTTCCTCCGCCGCGGGCGCTGGAGGAGCTCAAGGCCGATCCGGCGTTTGCCGAGGACCTCGGGAAACACACCGCCGTCCTGATCGAATGGCCGCCCCCGGCCGACGCGACCGAGTGAGGACTGTTCGCCGCACTGGCGCAACTCTCGACGGTTCTGGTCCGAACAGCCCTTGACCATCGCGAACTTCCCCGTATCAGATGCAGATATGGTCCGGGGCTCCATCACACTGATCTTGCTGGCATTGGGGATGCCGTCGCTTGCGGCGGCGGAGACCATGAGCTTTGGCGATTCGATCGGGCTGCTGGCCAAGAGCTGCGGCGCGGAAATCGTCGCCAATTGCCGCGGCGTCAATCCGGACTCGACCCGGCTGAAGGAATGCCTGTCGCGCAACCGCGACGTGCTGTCCCAGCAGTGCCAGAGCGATTATCTCGGCGCCTTCGACGCCATCCAGAAGCGCGTCGCCGCGCGCGTGACGGTTGCGAACGCCTGCCAGCGCGAGATCGTCAAGGTCTGCGGCGGCTCGACCAAGGAGACCAGCAAGTCGGTCCCCTGCCTGGTCTCGACGCCCAAGGGCATCAGCAACAACTGCCTGAAGGCCGTCGACGACGCGGGGTATCGCTGATGCGCGCGACCGGAATCGCCATCACGCTTGGCCTTGCCCTGCTCGCGGGCGCCGCAAATGCGCAGACCGCGGCGCCGACCCGCGACGACATCGTCGGCAAGCTCAACCATTTCGAACAGGCCGCCGAGGTCGACCTGCCCGCGCTGAAGCAGCAGGTGATGGAGCGCGCCAAGGCCAGGATCAAAAACGATCCCGGTCCGGTGAACCGGCCGCTGATCGCGCCTGACCTCGCGAACCTGCCCGCCTTCAACGCGCAGATCCAGTTCGACGCCGACACGCCGATCATCCAGCCGGCGTCCTACCAGACCGTCGGCCGCATCGCGGACGCGCTGGTTCACTCCTCGCTGCTGCCCTACACCTTCCTGATCGTCGGCCACGTCGAATCCAACTCGAAGACGCGCGAGGCCAATGCGATCCTGAGCCAGCGCCGGGCCGACGCCATCCGCGACGTGCTGGTGAACACGTTCAAGATCTCGACCAAGCGGCTGCATCCGGTCGGGCTCGGCGAAGAGCAGTTTCTCGACCGGGCCAAGCCGACCTCGGCCGTCAACGGGCAATTGCAGATCCTGACCTATGCCAAGGTCCCGGAGGAAGCGCCCGCGCATCCGGCTGCGGCACCTGCGCCTGCGGCGAAAAAGCCCGCCAAGAAGCGCTGAGGATCCGCGTCTCGGCGCCTGACGGAACCCTTTGAAGTCTTGACCGTTTTGTGACCTGTCTCACAGCGCGGCCGCAGGGTTTCGCGCGACACTTGAGCCAGTTTGTGCACCGCCCTATCCGGTGCTATAGCCTCTGTTCGTCCTTCCCCGCCCCCATGCTGCATGAGACTGAGATGGCTGGCTATTTTCAACGCCAACTGGCCGACTACGTCGAATATCATCGCGATCCCTGGAACTGCGCGATGCATGTCGTCGGCATCCTCCTGCTCTTCACCGGCGCCGTGCTGCCGCTGACCCTCGTGCATTTTTCCGTGTTCGGGGTCCAGGTGAGCCTGGCGGTGATCCTGGCCCTGCCGGTGCTGGTCTACTGGCTGATGCTGGACGCCGGGGTCGGGCTCGGCATCCTCGCCGCGATGATCGTGCTGCTTTCGGTCGCAACTGCAATCGGCAATCAGGTCTCGATCGTCATGATGTGGTCGATTTTTGCGGTGCTGATCGGATTTGGCGTAGCAGCGCAGATCGTTGGCCACAAGGTTTTCGAGGAACGGCAGCCGTCGATGGTGGACCATCCTACGCATTTCCTGCTCGGACCGATGTTTGTCATGGCGAAATTGTTCATTGCATTGGGCTTCCGTCGCGACCTTGCCGCGATTCTGGCGCCTGTTCAGACCAACTCTCTTTCAACCCGATAGCTCTAGAAGCGAAACAGCAAACCTTCTGCATGGCTCTCGTACTGGTTACCGGTGGCAGCGGCTTCATCGGACATCATCTGGTAGAAGTGCTCCGCGCCCGTGGGCAGCGGGTACGCGTTCTCGATGTTCGTGCGCCGGCCGCGGCGAACGCGGACGTCGAACATGTGCACGGTTCAGTGCTTGATGCCGCTGCTGTCGAGGCTGCGGTCGCCGGCGTCGATCAGGTCTATCACCTCGCCGGCCTGCCCGGCATGTGGGTTGCCAACAAGCAGGACTTTCACGAGGTCAATTGCCGCGGCACCGAAGTGGTGCTCGCAGCCGCAATGAAGCGCGGCGTGTCGCGCTTCCTGCACTGCTCGACGGAATCGATCCTGTTCCCCTATTCCAACCTCAACGGCATTGCTGCCGAGGAGGCGCTGCAGCCGGCCGACGCGATGCCTGGCGCCTATACGCGGTCGAAGTCGCTCGCCGAGCATCACGCCGCGAAGGCCGCAGCTAGCGGTTTCCCGCTCGTGATCGGCACGCCGACCATGCCGATCGGGGCCGCCGACCACAATCTGACGCCGCCGACCGCGATGCTCTGGTACTTTCTCCAGAAGAAGGTGCAGCCGCATCTCAACTTCCTGGTCAACCTCGTCGACGTGCGCGACGTCGCGATGGGCCTCGTGCTGACCATGGAGCGCGGCCGCATCGGCCAGCGCTACATTCTCGGCGGCGACTGCGTCCCGCTCGGCAACATCCTGCGGATGATGTCGGCGATGAGCGGCCGCCGGCAATATCCGGTCGTCGTGCCTGGCAAGATCGCCGAGCTCTCCGCGATCATGCTCGAATCCATCTCCGATCGCATCACCCGCCGGCCGCCCAACGGCACCGCCGAGGGCGTGCGCATTGCGCTCGCCGCAAGCGACCTTTCAATTGGTAAGGCCCGTAACGAGCTCGGCTATGCGCCGCGCCCGATCGAACCGGTCCTGCGCGAAACCATCACCCATCTGCTCGCCCGCAACGGCCAGCAGCCCTCCGGCGCCATCAAGCATCACGCGCTCTCCTCGCGCGCGGGCTGACGCCGCCGCCCAAACCAAAGAACCTTTCCGCATGTCCTTCGATTTCAGCAAGCTTCTCTCCGTGGCCTGGGGTGGCTGGACCACGACTTGGCCGACCGAACTCCTGGCCCTGATCTGGCTCGCCTTTCTCGCCAGCTGGGTAGGCGCCTCGTTCTGGCAGGGGCGGACCAAGAAGCAGGTCATGACGCTGGAGTCGCAGCGCTATCGCCTGCCGATCCTGGTCGGCGGCGTCCTGTACACGCCGTGGATTGCGGAGCTCCTGGGCTGGAAGCCACTCTGGGTGCTCGGCAACACCGGCATCTCCATCGCTGCGGTCCTCTCGGTCGCCGGCATCGCCTTCGCTTGGTGGGGCCGCCTGCATCTTGGAAAGTTCTGGTCCAACACCATCACCCACAAGGAAGACCACCGCGTCATCGACACCGGCCCCTACGGCATCGTGCGCCACCCGATCTACACGGGACTGATCTTCGGCATGCTCGTCACCGGCATCGCGATCGGCACCGTCACGACGATCCTCGGCGCCATCCTGATCTCGCTCGGCATGTGGCAGAAGGGCCGGATGGAAGAGGTGTTCCTGTCCAAGGAGCTCGGCGAAGACGCCTACGGCGCCTATTGCCGCCGCGTGCCGATGATCATTCCGTTCCTGTCGCCGCGGTGAAACGCGGGCGCCTTCCGTTTTCTCGTGCGACGCTACTGCTAGACCCGTCATCCTGAGGTGCGAGGAACGCGATGCACATGCATCGCGAGCCGAGCCTCGAAGGATGCACGGCCGAGATGCAGCCGGGCCGTCCATCCTTCGAGGCTCCCCATGTGGCGCGTTGCGCCCCATGGCTCGCACCTCAGGATGACGGGGATAGACTGGTAGGCGCGGAACCATCCACGGAACCGCCCCTCCGCTCGTCCGTTGCCCCTCGACAGCGCCACCAGACGCAGAGCATCAGGCCATGTCGGACGCCTACGATTATTTCCGCGCGCATGCGATCGCCGCCGTCCGCAAGGCGCGGGCGCTGCCGCGCGGGCGATCGAAGCAGAAGCAGCGCACGGTGGCGCGGGTTTATCACCTGCTCTCCAGGGAGGCCGCGCTGGCGCCGAACGTCCATCATCTCGAGGATTTCCGCGCGGCGCGGCGGCTGGAGCGGCAGATCGGCCGCTGATCTCTCTCCATGCAAATTTGGTCGGCAGCTATTCCGCGGGAATAGAGCTCCGCCGAGTTCCCTGGCGGTTGACCTTTTTACCGCCAACCAGTTGGATGCGCGCGCAACTGGGCATGACGACATCCCATCGTGGATCTGGAGAGATCGACGATCAGGCCTGAGCCCGCGCGGGGCTTTGGGCGATCCGGCGTTGGACCGTGCCCCACGTTCAACAGGGGATTCTCATGACGTTTTCCAGCATCTTCGCGCAGTTCGTCGCGCTCCTCGGCGGCATCGCGCTGCAATGGCGGAAGCTGTCGGGCAACACGCCCGCGCCGGCCTGGGGCCAGGCACCGGCCATTCCCGAAGCCAAGCCGCAAGGCGCCATCCCGACCCTGAAGATGCCGACCGCGCGCGGCTGGAGCGAGGGCCAGAAGCCCACTGCCGCGCCCGGGCTCAAGGTCAACGCGTTCGCGACCGGCCTCGACCATCCGCGCTGGATCGAGGTGCTGCCCAATGGCGACGTGCTGATCGCAGAAGCAACGCAAGTCGCAGGTCCCCCGCGCACCGTGTTTCACTATGCGATGCAGGCGACGATGCGGCGCGCCGCGGCGCTCGGCGTGTCCGCCAACCGCATCACGCTGTTGCGCGACAAGGACGGCGACGGCGTTGCCGAAGTCCGCGGCGCCTTCATGGAAAACCTCAACCAGCCGTTCGGCATGGCGCTGGTCGGCGACACCTTCTACGTCGGCAACACCGACGGCGTGATGGCCTTTCCCTACGTCGCCAATGCCGATCGCATCACCGCGCCGGGCAAGCGCCTCACCACCTTCAAGCCGAGCGGCCATTGGACGCGCAGCCTGCTCGCAAGCCCCGACGGCAAGAAGCTCTATGCCGGCGTCGGCTCGCTCAGCAACATCGCCGAGATGGGCATGGAGGTCGAGGAAGGCCGCGCCGCGGTCTACGAGCTCGATCTCGCCGCCGGCACGCACCGCATTTTTGGCGCCGGCCTGCGCAATCCGGTGGGTCTTGCGTGGGAGCCGAATACGAACGTGCTCTGGACCGTCGTCAACGAGCGCGACGGGCTCGGCGACGAGACGCCGCCGGACTATCTCACCTCGGTGCGCGATGGCGGTTTCTACGGCTGGCCCTATTGCTACTGGGGCAAGACGGTGGACGACCGCGTGCCGCAGGATCCCGCGATGGTCGCCAAGGCGCTTCAACCGGACTACGCGCTCGGCGGTCACACCGCTTCGCTCGGCCTGTGCTGGATGCCCGCAGGGACCTTGCCGGGCTTCCCCGACGGCATGGTGATCGGCCAGCACGGCTCGTGGAATCGCAGCAAGCTGTCCGGCTACAAGCTGGTGTTCATCCCGTTCCAGAACGGAAAGCCCTCCGGCCCCGGTCGCGACATCCTGGCGGGCTTCCTGGCGCCGGACGAGAAGGAATCCTACGGCCGCCCGGTTGGTGTCGTGATCGGCCCCGACAAGAAGTCGCTGCTGATGGCCGACGACGTCGGCAACGTGATCTGGCGCGTGACGGGCGCGTAAGCGGAAGGCCACCGGCGGTCGCATCTGCATTCCGTCATCCTGAGGTGCGAGGCATGGGACGCAACGCATCCCATGGGGAGCCTCGAGGGATGAACGGCCGCGATGCAGCCGGGTCGTCGTCCTTCGAGGCTTGCTCTGCGGCGCATTCGCTTCGCAGAGCAAGCACCTCAGGATGACGGTGATAGAGCGCGCCGCCGTTCAGGCTAATCGAGCGCCATCCTCATCACGTCCCCACGCACAGCGTGGCGCGCTGCTTGCGCAGCAGCGCGATCACGGACAGGGCCGTGATCATCCCGGTCTTGGGATTCTCGGACGGGATGTTCTCGATGCCCATCGAGAACCGCGCCGAATCCGCCTCGACCTCGATGCGGTGAACGTTGCGTGTCACGGTGGGATCGGCCCAGACCTGCATCTGGGTGCGATCCGGCCCGATCCCCGCCAGCGACAGCGCGACGGCGACATTGACGTTGGCCGGAAAGCCCTTCGCCGCGTCGCGCGCGCTACCCTCGAACAGCTTGAGCGGCTCACGCAGATTGTCGATGTCGATGTTGTTCTGGACGATGAACGGCGCGCCCTTCAGCCCGTCGATCGGCTTGCGCGTCACCATCTTCACCGAATGAATGGTGCCGACCGCGGCGGCATTGACCGCATCGAGCCCGATCAGCGCGCCGGTCGGCACCAGGATGCGGCCGCCCTTGGCGCGGGCGAGATCGATCAGGTCGTAATTGTCGAGCAGGCCGCCGACGCTGACCACGACCGCGGCCTTGCCGCGCTTCACCGCGGGCTCGACGATCGCGCGCAACTGGCTGCTCGGCGCACACTCGACCACAATGTCGGCGGCCTCGCCGAGCTGGTCTATCGGCAGGATTTGCGGCGGGCGGTGCAGGTCGCTGAGAAAAGCCTGATGCTTGGCGGGATCGCGCACGGCGACGGCGGACAGCGTCAGTCCCTCGATGCCCTGATCGAGTGCGGTCGCGATCTTGCTGCCGATCGAGCCCAACCCTGCGATGGCCACCCGCAATTCGCCCGACGCTTTCTGTTCAGTCATCGCATCCACCTTTGATCCAGGCCCATGTCATAGCCGCTCACGCCTCCCGCGCATAGCTGCGCAGGCGCGCCTCCAGCACCGCCAGCATGGCATCGCGGGCCGGATCGCGCGAGCCGCGCAGCCAGGCCGCCGCCAGCGGCAGCCGGCCGACGGGGCCGATCTGCTTCGGCCGCAGCGGCACGAAGCGCACGCCGGTCACCGCCATGCGCGTGGTCCAGCGCGGAACGATCGCGACGCCGAGCCTGGTTGCCACCAGGTTGATGATGGTCTGCTTCTCGTCGGCGACCTGCACGATGCGCGGCGTCAGCCCGGCCTGCTCAAACAGCTTGATCGTGAGGTCGTGGCTGTGCGGCCGCGAGCGGCGGTCCGGCACCAGCATCGCCTCGTCGGCAATGTCAGCCAATGTGATCGACTTCTTGGCCGCCAGCGCGTGCCGCTGCGGAAAGGCCGCGATGGCGGTCTCCTGGAGCAGATCGCGGAATTCGAGCCGCTTGTCCGCACTGTCCGGCGGACGGACGAAGGCGAGATCGAGTGCGCCGGTCAGGATCTTCGGCAACAGCCGGACGGTCTTGTCCTCGAGCAACTGTACCGCGATGTCAGGATGCTTGTCGCGGAAATCGCGCAGCAGCGGCGGCAGCAATCCAGCCGCCGCACTGTCGATGGCGCCGACCCGCAGCCGCCGCGCGGTCCCCGCGCGCGAGCGGTTGCGCAGATTGCTCTCGACGGCCTCGACCTTGGCGAGGATGGCGCGGGCATCGCGCAGCAGCATCGTGCCGTCTTCGGTCAGCGATACCGCGCGCGTCGTCCGCGCGAACAGCCGCGTGCCCAGATCCTCTTCCAGCAGCCGGATCTGTCGCCCGAGCGCCGAGGGCAGCATCTGGAGCTGCTGCGCCGCATGGCCGAAATGCAGCTGCTCGGCCGCCGCCACGAAGCATCGAAGCTGATGCAATTCCATCAAAAGTCCTCACGTCCCGCCCGCAAGGATTATATCATTTTTTTGTATAAACCAGCACCAATTGAGTATGCCTCTCGCCCCCGCCTAGGCTTGTTGCCGGCGCGGGCCTCTTGCGGTCCGCCGACACAACAACAAACCGGAACTTGTGGAGGCCAAGGTGGCGAGCGAGATTCAGACGCGCGTGCTGCGCAAGATCACTTGGCGCATCGTTCCCTTCATCATGCTGCTGTACTTCGTGGCGTTCATCGACCGCGTCAACATCGGCTTTGCCTCGCTGACGATGAACAAGGACATCGGCCTGTCGCCCGCGGTCTACGGCTTCGGCGCCGGCATCTTCTTCTGGGGCTATTTCCTGTTCGAGGTGCCCTCCAACATCATCCTGCACAAGATCGGCGCGCGGATCTGGATCGCGCGGGTGATGATCACCTGGGGCATGGTCTCGGCCGCGATGGCGTTCGTGCAGGGCGCGACCAGCTTCTACATCCTGCGCTTCCTGCTCGGCGTCGCCGAAGCCGGCTTCTTTCCCGGCATCATCCTCTATCTCTCCTACTGGTTCCCGGCGCGCCAGCGCGCCGCCGTCACCGCGCTGTTCATGGCGGCCGCGCCGCTCTCGACCGTGCTGGGCTCACCGATCTCGGGCGCGCTGCTGGAGATGGACGGCCTGCTCGGCTTCAAGGGCTGGCAATGGCTGTTCGTGCTCGAGGCGCTGCCGGCCGTGGTGCTCGGCTTCGTCGTGCTTGGCTTCTTGACCGATCGTCCCGAGAAGGCGAAATGGCTCACTGATGACGAGCGCCGCTGGCTGGTCGAGACCATGAACGTGGAGACCACCAGCAAGGCCGCGACCGCGAGCCACAGCATCTGGCGGGGGCTCGCCGATCCGCGCGTGCTGGCGCTGTCGCTGATCTATTTCGGCACCTCGGCCGGTCTCTACACGCTTGGCGTCTGGGCGCCGCAGATCATCAAGCAGTTCGGCCTGTCCTCGCTCCAGGTCGGTTTCCTCAACGCATTGCCGGCAACCGCCGCCGTCATCGCCATGATCCTGTGGGCGCGGCATTCGGACCGCACCGGCGAGCGCACCTGGCACGTCGTGTGGGCCTGCCTGATTGCGGCTGCGGGCCTCGCCTATGCCGGCCTAGCGACCGGTGTCGTCGCCGTGCTGATGGCGCTGACGCTGGTCAACATCGGCATCTCCTCCGCAAAGCCGCCCCTGTGGAGCATGCCGACGCTGTTCCTGTCCGGCCCCGCGGCCGCAGCCGGCATCGCCACCATCAACTCGATCGGAAATCTCGGCGGCTTCGTCGGGCCCGCCATGATCGGCTGGATCAAGGACCAGACCGGCAGCTTCGTCGGCGGTCTCTATTTCGTCAGCGGCCTGCTCGTTCTCTCGGCGGTCCTGACCCTGCTGTTGTCGCGCGCGAAAACTGCGCCCGTCGAACCCGTCCCGCAAACTCACTGATCTCTCAAACGGAGCCTTCCCATGCGCACCCATTCGATCGCAGCCATTCCCGCCGACGGCATCGGCCCCGAGGTGATCTCGGCCGGTGTCCGCGTGCTGGAGGCGCTCGCAAAACGCAGCGGCGACCTCGCCTTCAACGTCAAGACCTTCGACTGGGGCTCGGACTATTACAAGAAGCATGGCGTGATGATGCCGGCGGATGGCCTCACTGAGTTGAAGAAGTTCGACGCGATCTATTTCGGCGCGGTCGGCGCGCCTGACGTGCCCGACCACATCACGCTGTGGGGTCTGCGCCTGCCGATCTGCCAGGGTTTTGACCAATACGCCAACGTGCGGCCGACCAAGATCCTGCCGGGCGTCGCCTCGCCGCTGCGCAATGTCGGTGTCGGCGATCTCGACTGGGTGATCGTTCGCGAGAATTCGGAAGGCGAATATGCCGGCATGGGCGGCCGCGCGCACAAGGGCCTGCCGGAAGAGGTCGGCACGGAAGTCGCCGTCTTCACCCGCGTCGGCGTTACCCGCATCATGCGCTATGCGTTCCAGCTCGCGCAGTCGCGGCCGCGCAAATTCCTGACCGTCGTGACCAAGTCGAACGCACAGCGCCACGGCATGGTGATGTGGGACGAGATCGCCGCCGAGGTTGCGACCGAATTCCCCGACGTGACCTGGGACAAGATGCTGGTCGACGCCATGACGGTGCGCATGACGCTGCATCCGAAGAGCCTCGACACCATCGTCGCGACCAATCTCCACGCCGACATCCTCTCCGACCTCGCCGGCGCGCTGGCCGGGAGCCTCGGCGTGGCACCGACCGGCAACATCGATCCGCAGCGCCGCTTCCCCTCGATGTTCGAGCCGATCCACGGCTCGGCTTTCGACATCACCGGCAAGGGCATCGCCAACCCGGTCGCAACGTTCTGGACCGGCGCGCAGATGCTCGAGCATCTCGGCGAGAAGGACGCAGCGTCACGGCTGATGAAAGCGGTCGAGCGCGTCTGCGCGGCAGGCGTTCTGACGCCCGATGTCGGCGGCAAGGCGACGACGAAGGAAGTCACGGACGCCGTGATCGACGCGATCCACGGATCGAACGTCTAGCAGATGGAGGAGAGCGGGCAGGAGAACATCTCTTGCCCGACCTCACTGCACGCCATGGCGGACGAAATCATCGCCGATCCTGGCCTCGATGATCCTCGCAGCCGAGATGTCGCTGTCGCCGCCGGCTTTGTCACCCTGCCTGAGCTTGGCAAGTCCGCGTCCATAAAGCGCGCTTGCCAGCTTCGGCTCGACGCGCAACGCCGAATTATAGTCGTCGATGGCCGCGGCGAGTTGGCCCATCTTCAGATGGATCAGCGCTCGCGAGTCGTAGGTCGCGGCATCGTCCGACCCCGACTGGAGCGCCCTGTTGCAGTCGTCGAGCCCGGCCTCGAGATTGCCGAGGACGGCCCGTATCCAGCAACGTCCCCTCCAGGCATGATTCGAATTCGGATCGAGACGGATCGCCTCGTCGAAGTCGTGCGCGGCGCGCTCGTACGCGTTCATTTTAAGGTAGGCTTCGGCTCGGTTGACGAAGGCACCGCCATAATTGGGGTTGAGCTTGATGGCCTCATCGAAAGCCTTCACCGCGACGTCATACGCCCCCTTCTTCAAATAGGCCACGCCGCGGTTGTTGACCGGTTTGACGTAACCTGAGGCGAGCTCGATCGCCTGATCGAAATCCTTGATCGCGCGGTCGTACTCCGCGGTCACGACGTAAGCATTGCCACGATTGTTGTAGGCGACGGCCAGTGCGTCCGCATTGCCCTCACCCGAACTGATGAGCGCCGTGCAGCCGGCGATCCTGACTTGAGGCGGAACGTCCGCACCGTGGCACAGTTCGATGCTCTTGAGATTGCTGTTTCTCTGCGGTTGTCCCGCCGCTGCCGGTTGGCCGAGCAACAGCAACACGAGGATGGTCGCCGCGCCGTCGATGAGAGCGACCCTCATGTTCATGTCCGGATCAGACCCCGCTGCAAATGGATGAAGCATCGCAAGTTCGCTTCAGCATCCTCTTCAGCATCCTCGGCAGATGGTCAGCTTCGGATTGGCTGCCTCTGCGGGCTGAGCCGGCGTGGCGGCTGCACGCTTCTTCAGCGCGTTGCTCTTGCCCTCTTCGATGAGAGTGGCGAATCTGGTGGAACCATCATCCGAGATTTCGATGTGCGGCGTGGTGCCTCGGATCCCCATGGTTGCGACGGGCGTATCGACCTTCATGTCGCCGGTCTTGGCGACCTTGCCGGCAACAAACGTGGCCGTTCCCTTGGTCAGACTGAAAAACGTCGCATTCGTCTTCCCCTCCGGCTCGTACACATACTCGTCCAACGTCATGCGAGCGTTGCTGGACAGATTGAACGACGAGCCATCGATGAAGTTGATGCTGACCCGGCTGTCGACCTCGGTTCGCACCACGTCGCCCAGATATACGACATCGCCAACCTTGGATTGGGCGGCCTGATCGCCAAGGTTCGCCTGGACCACGACCGCACCCTTGTGCTCGATCGTGACCGCGCCCGTAACGCCGATGACCTTACCGATGGGTTTTGGCGCAACATCCTGGACGGCGGGCTTCGCAGGATTGACTTGCGCTTGCGCGGGCCCAGAGAAGGTACTTGCAAATGCCCAAACGACACCGGTCACGAAAGCTGCAATCGTCTGTCTGCGCATGACCCGCCCTCTCCGAGAAGATCTCGTTCGCGTGGCCGCTTAACGGGCTCTTTGAATCTTGGCGGCGCCCGCACGTCGTGCTTCGTCGAATCTACCACCTTGAGCGGTCCTATGGACCAGCCTACAAATGGAGTACTCCGTTTGCGCCTTCCATCTTCGCGCCGGGACGCTTAAGCTCGCAGGAAGGGGCCATGCTCTTTGCTGGCCCGCAGAGATCGAGTTGCTTCATCAAAACGTTTTCGGCGTGCAGGGCCCAATGAGCCGACGCCAGAATACTTTATTCCGTGGCGTAGGCAAAACCAACAAAAAGACTACGGCACCACGCTGAGCCTGAATTGTCCAGCCGGCGAGGCCAAACCATGATCGTTGCATCCGGCGTGGAACTCACGGATGAGGCCGTCGCGATCCCGCCTCCCCACATCATCGGCATCGTTCAGACGGCGATCGGTTACGCAACTCTCGCGCGAGACAACTCCGCGGCAACACAAGTCAGCGTTAGCGACCCTGTCTGTCGTGGTGACACAATCGAGACTGCCGCTGACGGACAGGTCGGAATTCTGCTCGTCGACGGCACCGTCTTCAAGATCGCCAGCAGAGCTCGGATCGAGCTGAGTGAATACGTCTACGATTCCAACGGCACGGTGCGCTCGATCGTGCTTGCGGTGACCCGAGGAAGCTTTTCTTTCGCAGCCGGCCGGCTGGGCAATTGCGGCACCCTGACGGTCGACACGCCGATGGGGAGCCTTCGCGGCCGCTCCTATTCGAGCGGGTTCGGAATATTGACGCTTGCCGCGCTGACTTTCTCGATGATGCCGGACGCACACGCCACGGACCCCGACGCCACATTCCTGGATGACGACAAGATCGATTACAAGGACCTTCAGCACGGCTCCTTCGAGCTCATCACCAAGGAAGCGGTACCGCGACACATCATCGTCGAAGATCCCGGCGAGACCGTCGTTCTGAACAGGATCGGCTCCTCGGTCAACGTCAGCCAGATCGCCAATAGCGCTGCGCGAATGGAGGAATTGCAGACGGCGCAACAGGACGTGCTCGCCAATCTCACGCATGGTCCAACAGGATCGAGCACCCCCTCTTTCGGCGACCCACTTTCGCTGGAGCATATCAATTTTACCCCGCATGACTCGACCACGCAGCAAGGCGTGCTTCCGCCTCTGCCGCCGTTCGAGATCCCGGTTCCCATCATCATACATTCGCCGCCGTCGCTGGACGTGCAAGCCGGACCGGTCGAAGTCGACACGATCCATTTCGACGAGTTCACCACGACGAGCGGCACTTTCGCGGCCAGCAGTCCCGAGACCGGCGTCATCCTGACCTTCGGCCTCAGTGGAGGAACGTCCGGCAGCACGACACTGAATGGAGTGACCTACAATGTTTCGCAGACGGGCCCCTTCGGCACTCTGTTCTTGAATAGCACGTCCGGCGCCTACGCTTTCGTTCCGAACAACGACGCAATCAACGCCCTGCAGTCGCCGACGACGACAAGCTTCCTCATCACAGTCTCGGACGGCTCGCGCACGACGAGTCAGGTCTTCACGATCGGCATCGACGGTGCCAACGATGCGGCTATCATCTCGGGCGACGTCAATGCCACGGTGGCGGAGGCAGGCGGCGCCGCCAATGCGGCGCCTGGCACACCAACGGCAACCGGCACGCTCGCGGATGCGGACGTCGACAACCCGCCCAATACGTTCACGGCGGTCAGTTTGCCGACCAGAAGCACGGACGGCTACGGCTTCTTCACGATCACAGCAGCCGGCGTGTGGACCTATATGCTCGACAACACCAATCAGGCGGTCCAGGCCCTCAATGTCGGCGACACCCTGACCGACACCTTGACGGTGACTAGCGTCGACGGCACCCCTCAAGTCGTCACGATCACCATCCATGGCAGCAACGACGCCGCCATCGTCTCCGGCACCGCGGCCGGCTCGGTTGTCGAAAGCAGCACCGCGTCGCCCGGTACGTCGATCGCGACGGGCATGCTTGCCGATGTGGACGTCGACAATCCAGCCAACACCTTCGTGGCGACCGGCTTGCCGACGGCGAGCGCGAGCGGCTACGGCAGCTTTACGATGACAACCGCCGGCGTGTGGACCTACGCACTCGACAATGCCAACGCCAAGGTACAGGCGCTCAACGACGGCCAGACGCTGACCGACAGCTTCACGGTGACCACGATCGATGGCACCCCACAGGTGGTGACGATCACCATCAATGGCAGCAACGATGCGGCTGTCATTTCCGGTCAGACGACGGGCTTGGTGATCGAGGCCGGGGGCTGCGCCAACGGGAAGCCCGGGACGCCGGTCGCGACAGGTACGCTGACCGACACCGACCCAGACAATCCGCCAAACGCCTTCGCAGCGGTGAGCTCGCCAAAGCCGAGCGCAGCCGGCTTCGGCACCTTCACGATGACGGCGCTTGGCACGTGGGCCTACACGCTCGACAACGGCAACAGCGCCGTGCAGGCGCTCAATGTCGGCGACACGCTGACCGACACATTCACCGTGACGACCGTCGACGGTACGCCGCAGGTGGTGACCATCACGATCATCGGCACGAATGACGCCGCCGTCATTTCCGGCACCACGATGGGCTCGGTGCTCGAGGCAGGCGGAATTTCACCTGGCAAGCCAGTCGCGACCGGCACGCTCACCGATACCGACGTCGACAATCCGGCCAACAGCTTCACCGCCGTGACCTGTCCGACTGCAAGCGACTGCGGCTACGGTACCTTCACGATGACGGCCGCCGGCGTATGGACCTATACGCTCGACAACTGCAACAGCGTGGTAAACGCCCTCGATGCCGGCGACAGGCTCACCGATCATTTCACGGTGACGAGCATCGACGGCACCAAGCAAGAGGTGACGATCTCAATCCATGGCGCCAGCGACGGCGACCCCAACGACTTCGACAATCTGGCCACAGGGATGACCGTGGTATCGGATCCTCCGTTCGTCTACGGGACCCCCGGACACGATAGCATCGCAGGTGGCGGCAATATCGCCCAGATCGTTTACGGCGGCGCCGGCGACGACACCCTCAACGGCACCGGTGTGTGTGACACCATCTTCGGCGGCTCGGGCAACGATACGATCAAGGGCAACAACGGAGACGACGTCATCTACGGCGGCTCGGGGCGAGACACGATCGACGGCTGCAACGGCGACGACACCATCATCGGCGGGTTCGGTGCGGACAAGCTCACCGGCGGCAACGGCAAGGACGTCTTCGTTTATCTGTCCGCGGTCGATTCCAGAGCGGGCCGGTTCGACACCATCAATGATTTCGCGTCGGGATGCGACAAGATCGATCTGACGGCGCTCGGCACGCTCGGATTTGCGATCCTGACCCTGAACTCCGCAAACACGTCTGTGCCGGCGCATACCATCGCCTGGCTGTACGACAGCTCGGCCAATGAGAGCGTCGTCTATGTCAATCCGACCAACCAGCCCCTTCAGATCGGTGATTCCAGCCTGGTGGAAATCCATCTACAGGGCATCGCAAGCATCGACTCGTCGGATTTCCTCGTCGCACCGCCCGCCGCACCGGCGGCGGCCATGACTGACGCGATCGACCCGACTACGGCGACACAAAGCGACACCATCGTCGTCGCGGCCAGCACGTCCAGCCTCTCGACTGACACGACGGCTGAGACCCTTCCCGTCGGTCAGATCTCCGCGGCTCAAGCGGCCGAATTGAGCCATAGCCTCGATGCCGGTCAAAGCCGGACCGGGTGGAGCGACCATCCCAGCTCTTCTGATCCGGCGGGGACTGCGGCACCGAGCCCCGTGGAAGTGGCAAGTGTTTCGCCATTGGCGAGCTTCGATTTTGTCTTTGAGCAAATTGGAAAGGGCGACAGCAGCCAATCGAAGTCGATCAGTCCGGTTAGCACCGCAACCGAAAGTCATTCGGGACCGGCAATTCCGGTCAGCACGCCGGATGGCTTTCTCTTTGCATCTGACCAACCCGCCGACAATGGCAAGGCTGCCGAGGCTCCTGGCGATGCGAGCGCCGCCGATACAGGGGGGCCGCTTGACGCCAGCCCGGCGAATAAGCCCGAGAACGGCGGCAACGATCATTCGCACCTGCCTCAAGCAACCGGACACCGTCATGACGAGGCTGCGGGGCCCGGCGCGCTTCATACTCAGCCGCATTCCAAGGCTGACGGCGCGTCCGGTTCGGAAGCAAATCCGCACGCAGCAGGCGATTCTTTTAAATTTCTGAATCCGGGTCACGACAAATCGAGCATCACCGCCGAAGGCGATTTTCCATCACCGCTCGATCAGCACGGACATGCGAGAGAGGCCAAGGGAGAGCACAAGGGACATGCTGACGCGGCGCCAATGATCGAGGCTTGGCATATGGACAATGGCGCTCACAACGGACACGTCAACCATCCCCTGCAGCACGATCTCATCGTGTGAGGTTGGTCCGCTGTGGAAGCTCCGGATCCGCGGCGATACTACCGCCGGCCCGCCGCCGGCGGCGTTGCCATGGCAGCGGCCGGCTCGGGCGGCATCAGATGGCGTGGGACGATGATGGTCTGGCCGGGCGTGAGCGGTGCGTTCTCGGCCAGCGAGTTGCTCTGCGCGATCGTCCACAGCGGCACGCGATTGGCTGCCGCGATGCTCTCCATGGTGTCGCCGCGGCGCACCGGCACCCGCACGCCGCTGTCCCATAATTCGACCAGCGTATCCCCGGGCACCAGGTAGCGCAGCGGCACGGTATCGGCCTGGGTCTGCGGCTGGATACGCGGCAGCTGCGTCACCATCTCGACGATCTGACGGTGGATGTCGTCGGACTTCTCGATGTTGATGTGCGAGACGCGGCTGTTTTCCTTCAGATCATAGCTCGCGTAGTGGCCGCGATAGCCGGGCACGGCCACGACATCGCCGCCGCCGAGCACGCTGTCGGAGAGGAAGATGTTGATGAAGCGCTCGACATTGAGCGGCACGTCGCCGGTCGCATGCGCGGAATCGATGGCGATGACGAGGCTGATCGGAATGTTCTCCTTGGCCGCCATCTCGGAGATGACGACCGAGCACAGCCCGCCCATGGAATGGCCGATCAGCACGATCGGCGCCGGGCTTTCCTTGTAGCTGGCGATGGCACGGTTGCCGATCAGCCGGCAGATGGTGAATTCATAGACGTCGGCGGAGAAGCCGGCCTGCGTCAGCTTTTCACTGAGCCGGTCCATGCCGGTCGAGAAGATCGGCCCCATGGCGCCGCGGAACAGGTAGATCTTTGGCGGCGGCAGCGGCTCGACGGGCGCGGGCGGCGGCGGCGCAGGGGTCGTCACCGCGGAGCGCTTCGACTTGGCAGGTAACGCATTGGCAGGCGACGCAACGGCCGTGCCGGTGCTCAAGGCGAGCAGCGCAACCGCTGCCAGCACGACGAGCCGCCTCAAATCAATCATCAGTTCAGAAATCCCACCACGGGAGGCCGCCGCCTCCCCTGGGCTTAGTGACCACCGATTGGGTGGATTTTGGGGCACGGAACCGGGGCCGTGACGTCTGGTGCATCAATTGAACGGAACCCATGGCTGGGCCTCGCAGGCATCTACAATCACCGAAATTTCGATCCCCTTGTAGGCGTCACTGTCGAAAAAGACCGAATAAGCGGGCGATCTGCCGGCTGACGGGCCCCGCTGCCTCAGGCAGACGAAATACAATCCCGGCCCGTGGTCGGTTCGTCGGACCGCGGTTGTCTCGAGTCCCCCGGTCAGCTTGGCTTCGGCGGCGCCTTTCCTGACGCCCTCCTGCACCGCCTTGGCGCCCGGCGCACGCGGAGGCTGATAGGCGGGAGGCGGATTCGGGGTCGTTGCGCATCCCGCAAGCAGCAGCGTCAGGACGGTAGACAAGGCCGCCAGTGGCCGGCGGCCGAAGGCGGACCTTCGCCGGTCGCGCCGCGCCAACTCATATCGTGGAGACATCGCTTGCCCTCGGCGCCGAGCGCCTCATCCCTGGGTCAGGAAGAGATAAAGGCAGCCCGCGACGGTGGGCAGGAACGCGACCAGGGCCGTCATCCAGAAGCCGGGCTCCAGCAGCGCGTCCCGATCATCCGTCTCGCCAGCTGTGCGCCGATCCGCAACCGTGCGGCTCCAGGCTTCATCGGCCGCGAACAGAGGGATGCTCCTCGCCGTCGCATCGCGGCGCATTGCGCCTTGGCGCAACGCGCGCTGGGAGGGGCGTGTCATTCCTGATGTCAGCATGTCGGCTACTCTGATCGGCTACTCAAATGTCGAGCTGGGATATCGGCGCGCAGTCGCATCACTGCGTCAGCGCCTGCTCTGGGCTCGGCGCTGGGGGCGGTGATGCCGGGGGTGGAGTGTTGGCCAGACTCTCCTTGGCGCCGGAATCCGTCCAGGCCGGCGGCAGGCCGAGCCCCTGCCCTGCAAGGCCAGTCAGGCCGGGAAAGCGTCCGAACGCCTCGCACGCGACGTATTTGGGCGCACCACCAAGGCGCACGGGAATGCTGTCCATCGGAGGTAGCGCAGGAACGCCGCCGAAGGGCGATTCACCTGTGCTGACCAGCTTGGCGAAGTCCGCACCGAAATCGGCGGCGAGATCGTAGGCATCGCCTTCGTTGGAGACCCGACCGGAGTTCGAGATCGAGTTGGCACTGCGCGCCCACACCATGGCCGCCTTCTGAAATCCGGCGAAGTCGCGCGCTTCCGCTTCGACCGACAGGCTGCCGAGCCCGACCGGGAGCCGCGGCACCGGCACGGGCACGCCGGGAAGCGCGACAGTCTTGGCAATCGACAGGGCTTTCGACGCGCCGGCGGCAGTCTCGGCGTGGCATGCGTCACGGTCGCCTGCACCGTGAGATCGGCGTCGTCATCGGAGGCAACGATGCGGAAGCGCTCGCTCAAGCGCAGACACAGTTCGCGGCTGACGGCATTGGCGACCAGGCGGCGCTCCTTGTCATTGAACGCAATGCCGGGGCGCGCGGGAAAGACGGTCGATGCGATCCGGATCGTCTTCGCCGCCAGCAAATCCTTCTTGTTCACCCGGATCTGCGATCGCGTCACCAGCCCGTTCGCGTCCGACATCCGGTCGTAGCTCCTGAGCGAGCCGGCCCGTTCGAGCGGCGCGGCCGCGCAGCCCCCGAGAGCCAGCGCGACACTCATCAGGGCCGTCCGTGGCAAGCGCATGGCCCCATTCCCGCATCGACGGCTTATTAGAGAAATCGCTCTAATAATCACTCTCACGCCCCACATGACCCGTCAACATAAATAGATGGAACTCTCTAATTCGGATTTTCTCGTGGCGGAACCTCGTGCTAAACGGGGCGAATGTGAATGGAGATGTCTGGTTTGAGGAAAGTCGATCCCGTCAAGCATGAGCAGAAGCGCCAAGAGATCCTCGGCGCGGCGATCCGCTGCTTCATCAGGGACGGCTTCCGCGGCGCCAGCACGACGGACATCTGCACCGAGGCCGGCATCAGTCCCGGCCACCTCTATCACTACTTTCCGAGCAAGGAGGCGATCATCGAGGCGATGATCGATATGGGTCTTGTGCATGCGGCGGAGCGGTTCGAAAGGATTCTCGCGGCGGACGACGTGATGGAGGCACTGCTCGCCGATATCGAGGACAACAGTCTGCGGTTTCGCCCCGCCCAGCTTCTCAATCTGGATGGCCTTGCCGAAGCCGCCCGCAATCCGGACTTCGCCAAGATCATCGAGCGGCACACCGCATCGGTCCGCCGCATGTGGAGCGACTTCCTGCGCCATGCGCAGGAGCAGGGACGGGTGGATCCAGGACTCGATCCGGATGCGACGGCGAACATCCTGATCGCCCTCATCGACGGATCCCGCGCGCTGCCGATCCGCAATCCCAAGCTGGATATCAAGCAGAGCGCGGAGCACCTGAGAACGATGCTCGCCCGCTTCCTGAGGCCCCCCGAGGCGCAGAGCACCGCAAGCAAGCCGCGCAGCAAACGGACCAATCGTCCGCTCAAGCTGGTCAGGAAGCGATAAGGGGCCCGCGCCCGTGGCCGGCGATCTTCGCGTCAGGCGCGGGCTGCCATCTCTGAGCGGGCGCGATTGCGACGGCCAGCCGCGTCGTCATGGATGGCGGCACCTGCGTAGCGACCACACGGCGATTTGAACGGCCCCGCTCCGGGGGTCAACAGAAAGGCATTGACCTAGGAGCATATGCACCTATGTTCACTCATATAGGAGCATATGCTCTCATATACAAAGGAGCGGTGTCATGAGCGAAGCAACCATTCTGGTCAGCGGTGCGACTGGACGAACCGGGGGAGCCGCCGTCGACGAGCTGCTCAAGATGGACAAGAAGGTGCGCGCCTATGTGCGCTCGGACGGCGAGCGGGCGGCTGCGCTGAGGCAACGCGGCGTCGACATCGCCGTCGGCGATTTCACCGATATCGACGCCATTCGCGCGGCCATGGAGGGCATCCAATCGGCCTATTTCCTTCATCCGATCGCGCCGGGCATCATCGGCGCGGCCGCCTATTTCGCCCAGGCCGCGAAAGAGGCCGGCGTCAGCGCGATCGTCAACATGTCGCAAATTTCGGCCCGCCGGGAATCGGCAAGCCATGCGGCGCAGGACCACTGGGTTTCGGAGCGGGTGTTCGACTGGTCAGGTGTCGCGACCACGCATCTGCGTCCCACCTTCTTTGCCGATTGGCTGGTCTACCCGCATTTCGGCAAGGAGATCTGGGCCAGGAAGAAGATCGAATTTCCGTTTGAGAACGGACGCCACGCGCCAATCGCCAGTGATGATCAGGGCCGTGTCATCGCCCACCTCCTGGCCAAGCCGCAAGGTCACGAAGGCAAGATCTATCCGCTGCACGGCCCGGTGGAGATGAATCACACCGAGATCGCCGCTGAGATGAGCGAAGTGCTCGGCAGCAAGATCGAATACGCGCCGGCATCGATCGCGGTGTTCAAGGAGAAGATGGAGAAGGTCTACAAGTTTCCTCCATTCCTGGTGCAGCACCTGGTCGAAGTCGCCCAGAATTATCGCGACGGCATTTTCGCAGGCACAAACGACGCCGTCGAAAAGATCACGGGAACGCCGCCGCTCTCGGTCCGACAATTCATCGCGCAGAACCGCGCCATGTTTGCCTGAGCACGATCAAAGCGAACCTGGGGTTTGAAGATGTCCCACCAACAAACCGAGCGTCACCCGTTTCTGGACGACCTGACTGCTGATGCCGAGCTGGTCAGCTCCGTGCTGCGCGGTCCCGTCACCGGACGCGACGACATCCGCCGCGTGGTCGACGCCGTCGGAACCTTCTACGCGTCGCAAACGCCGAAATTTCTTCAGAGCGTCGGCTCGCGACTGTTTCTCGAATACGAGGCCGTTCTCACCGGCGGAGAGACGCTGAGTGCGGCCGTCATCGTCGACCACAATCCCGACGGATCGGTGCCGCGGGTCAGCGTGCGGATGAGCCCGCTCGGCGCAGTGCTGTCTCTCGCCGCCGGCCTGCGCGAACGGCTTTCGAAACAACTCCCCGAACGTCTTTTTCTCTGAACTGAAATGAGCCAGCGGCACGAACAGGCCTCCTGGCCCCGGAATCTGGAAAGGTAGACCGTCATGGACATCAAGAACGCAACCGTCTTCATCACCGGTGCCAATCGCGGCCTGGGACTGGCATTTGCGCGCGAGGCACGCCGCCGCGGCGCCGCGAAAGTCTACGCAGGTATGCGCAAGACGGACGGCTTCAACGAGCCCGGCATCATCCCGGTCAAGATCGACGTCACCGATCCGGGATCGATCACTGCTGCCGCCGCGTTGGCGGCCGACACGACGGTGCTGATCAACAATGCCGGCATCGCCGCCCTGATCGACGGCCCGCTGTCGGCCGACGTCGCGGCACAATCGGCCCGCATGTTCGATACCAATTATTACGGTGTCGTGCGCGTCACACAGGCCTTCGAGCCGATCTTGTCGACCAAGCCGAACGCCGCCATCATCAACGTGCTCTCCGACATCGTCTGGCTGCCTCGGCCGATTTTGACGCCCTACGCGGCGTCGAAGGCGGCAGCATGGAGCTATACCAACCAGCTTCGCTTTCATTTGCGCGAGCGCGGCGTCCAGGTTCTCGGCCTGCATGTCGGGTTCGTGGACACCGACCTGACCAACGGCATTGACGTGCCGAAAGCGAGCCCCGCAGACGTGGTGAGCCAGACCTATGACGCCCTCGCCTCCGGCAAGAGCGAGGTGATGGCCGACAAGGGAACGGCAGTGCTGAAGCATACGCTTGCGGCCGAAGAGCCCGGCTATATCACCCCGCCGCAAGGGCTTTAAGAAAGGGTTTTGAGAATATCGCTGCGCCCGCGCCGCGCCTATATTCGCGGCGCGGGCCTTCGACGGACATGAAGGACAAGGAGATGTTGCGGGTGAACAAGCCTTTGGGAATCGATCAATGCAACTGCTCCGCGATGAGGAAGGCCAACCGTCAGATCTCGCGTTTCTACGATGCCCATCTCGAGCCGGTGGGCCTGCGCATCACGCAGTTCCTCACCTTGGCGGCGCTGAACGAGCTCGGCAGCGCGGCCGTCAATGCGCTCGCCGAGCAGCTCGACATCGAGCGTACCGCAATGGGCAAGATGGTCGGCTTTCTGGAGCGGGACGGCCTGGTCCGAATCCGGCCCTCGCCTACCGATGGAAGAAGCCGCCTCATCGAGCTCACCGATGCCGGGCGGCGTCTTCACGACAAGGCCGCGCCGCTTTGGCAGGGCGCCCAGCGCGAATTTGAGCAGCTGAACGGCGCGAAAAATGTCGCCGCGCTGCGGGGCGCCCTGCGAGACATGGTCGTCGGCGACATGAAGGCAGACTCATCCGAGGACTGAGCGCCGCCATCCGATCGCAGAGAGCACGGCGGTGCCGACCGAGGCCGTCACCTCGGTCTGGATCGGCGCACGACCGCGACACGTTCTACGGCGGCAATGAGCGTGGTTACACTATCCCCGCCGTGACGAGCTCGCTGATGTTGCGTAAAGCGACCTGATGTTGCGCGATTTAGACAGAGACCCGGGCCATGGCCCGGGTCTCGCCTTGTTGAGTTTCACTGCCTGCTCTTGAGCCGGCTGCGATGGGCGGCCTGCTTGGCGCGATTGCCACAGACCGCCATGATGCACCATCGCCGCGCGCGCCTTCGCGTGTGGTCGGCGAACAGCATCGTGCAGTGATGGCCCTCGCACGCCTTCACGTCGGAAAAGTCTTCCTCGCAGACGAACTTCGCCATCGCCTCGCCGATCGGCAGCAGCAGGGATCGGGATGATGGCCAGCGCCGCATCGTCCGCAGCGCAAGGCCATGATGGCTGTCGTCGGACCGCGGCTCGATCCGGCTGAACACTTCGTCCTGCTCCAGGAGATCGTTCAGCGGACCGAGCTCCTGCAGAGCGGCCGGGCCAAGCGGCCGGCCCGCATGCTTGCGAACAAATCCCCTGAACCATTCGCGCAGCGCGCGCGCTTCGCCCGCGACCTTGTCGAGCTCACCCGGTTTTGCCCGCGCCTTCAGCGCGTCCAACTCTTCGGTGGGGACGAGCTTGGCCTGCGCCAGCCAGTCGAGCAGGCCATCGCCATCGTCGAGCCAATCGACGGGCGTATCGACCGGCGTCGCCACCGAGTTGAGAAAATCGAGGCCGAGCGTGTCGGCGATGAACATGGCAGGCGGGCGGTCCATGCGCGATCCTGAGTGGGCTTTGGCCGTCTGGATGAGACACGGCCTTAGTAACCACTAAAATGCCTATTGACAAGTTACGTGTCATCTACGTAACCTTCTTATAGCGCATTTAAAGGTTACTATCAGCAATGGAGACGGCCATGTCCCCGACCACCTATCGCACCTCAGGCGTCGATGGCTTCAAGGTGTTCTATCGGGAGGCCGGCCCCAGGGGCGCACCGAAGGTTCTGCTCCTGCACGGCTTCCCGAGCGCCGGCCACATGTTCCGCGAACTGATCCCGCTGCTCGCCGACAAGTTTCACATCGTCGCACCGGACCTGCCGGGCTTCGGCCAGTCCGACATGCCGCCGCGCGAAAGCTTCCGCTACACCTTCGACAACGTCGCGCATGTCATCGAGCGCTTCACCGAGGTGATCGGTTTCGATCGCTTCGCCGTCTACGTCTTCGACTATGGCGCGCCGACCGGCTTCCGGCTCGCACTGAATCATCCCGAGCGGATCACCGCCATCATCTCGCAGAACGGCAACGCCTATGAGGACGGCCTCAGCGACGGCTGGACTCCGATCAAGGCTTATTGGCAGGACCCCTCCCCCGCCAATCGCGACGCATTGCGCGGCTTCCTCACGCCGGAGGCAACGCGCTGGCAATACACGCATGGCGTCCCCGATCCCACCTTGGTGTCGCCGGACGGCCAGAACCTCGACAATTTTTATCTCGTAAGGCCGGGCTCCGACGACGTGCAGCTCGACCTGTTCGGAGACTACAAGAACAACGTCGCGCTCTATCCGTCATTCCAGAACTATTTCCGCACGCACAGGCCGCCGTTCCTGGCGGTCTGGGGCAAGAACGATCCGTTCTTCATTCCGCCCGGCGCCGAAGCGTTCAAGCGCGATAATCCCAACGCCGTGGTTCAGTTTTTCGACACCGGCCATTTCGCGCTGGAAACGCACGCGCGGGAGATCGCCGACAGCATTCGTGCGTTCCTGACCTGATGGGAAGCTGCGGAGCTGCCTAGAGCGGCAGAATCCGGTTCAGCAATTCAAGCAAGCTGCGCTGCTCGGCCTCGTTGAGCGGCGCCAGCATTTTCTGATTATACGGCTCCGTCAGTCTTGCCCCTTCGGCGATGAGCTTGGCGCCCTTCGGCGTGAGCAGCAGCTCGACGGCGCGGCGGTCCGCTTTTGAGCGGTTGCGCTTGATGAAGCCGGACGATTCCAGCTCGTTCAGGATCTTGATCAGGTTCGGCAGGCGCAGCCGCAGCACGCCGGCAAGGCTGCTCGGCGGCACGCCGGGATTGTCGCGAATGACGACGAAGATCGCGTAGGTCGCGGGCGTCAGGCCGAGCGCAGCAAACTCCTCGTAGAAGCCCTCGAAGAATTTGAGCTGCGCAAGCCGCAGCATGAAACCGGGCGTCCGCTGCAGCGCGCGCAGGTCCAGCGATGTCTCCGGCGTCTCTCCGGACTTTGCTCCGGGTCTTGCGGTTTTCGCCCTCATGATCCTCACGCTTCGGAGGCCGAAAATCGGCCGAATTGACACTCTCAAAAATAGCTATAAAATATAACTATTATCTAGCGGCACCAAGACCGCCCGCCCATCGGAGGGAGACAATGAACAGCAAATTCCTGCATAAATTGTGCATCCTGGCCGCGATGCTGGCCGCCGCGCCGGCGGCCGCGCAGGACGTCGTGAAGATCGGAATCCTGAACGACCAGTCGGGTCCGTTCGCGAGCTATCAGGGCATCGGCTCGGTGGTCGCCGCCAAGATGGCCATCGAGGATTACGGCGGAAAGGCCGGTGGCAAGCCGGTCGAGGTCGTCGCCGCCGATCACCAGAACAAGACCGATATCGGGATCGGCATCGCCCGGCGCTGGTACGAGAACGACGGCGTCGATGCGATCTTCGACATTCCGAACTCGTCGATCGCGCTCGCCGTCGCCGGCATGAGCGCCGAAAAGAACAAGGTCTTCGTCGGGTCAGGCGCCGGCACGGTGCTCCTCACCGGCGAGAAGTGCACGCCGAACACCGTGCACTGGACCTACGACACCTATGCCTATGGGCGCGGCCTCGGCAAGGCGATCGTGCAGCAGGGCGGTAAGAAGTGGTTCTTCATCACCGCCGACTACGCCTTCGGTCATGATCTGGAGAAGCAGGCCGCGGAGGCCGTGAAGGCGTCCGGCGGCGAGGTGCTCGGCAGCGTGCGGCATCCGCTGGGAACGGCCGACTATGCCTCGTTCCTGCTCCAGGCCCAGGCGTCGGGCGCCAACGTCGTCGGCTTCGCCAATGCCGGCGACGACACCATCACGTCGATGAAGCAGGCCGCCGAGTTCGGGCTGACCAAGGACCACAAGCTGGTCGGACTGATCCTCGGCATGAACGGGCTTCCCGCGCTCGGCCTGAAGTTTGCGCAGGGCGCGCAGATCATGAACCCGTTCTACTGGGACCTGAACGACGCCACGCGCGCTTTCGCCAAACGCTTCGCCGAACGCATCCCGTCGAAAGCCTATCCGAACGACATGCAGGCCGGCGTCTATGCCTCGGTCATTCACTACCTCAAGGCGGTCGACAAGGTCGGCAGTGCCAAGGACGGCAAGGCGGTCGTCGCCGCAATGAAGGAGATGCCAACCGACGATGCGCTGTTCGGCAAGGGTTATATCCGCAAGGACGGGCGCAAGATCCACCCGCTCTACCTGTTGCAGGTCAAGTCGCCCGAGGAATCGACCTCGGCCTGGGATCTGCTGAAGGTCGTCGCCACGATCAAGGGCGAGGACGCGTTTCGTTCCGAGAGCGACGGCCAGTGCCCGCTCACGAAGCAATAGCGGATCGGAGCGGAGCATGAGCGGCATTGCATCCAGTCCGGCCGATCCGTTTGCGCCCGACTTCCTGATGGACCCTTATCCTGCCTATGAAGCGCTGCGCGCGCTCGCGCCCGTGTTCGAGCTGGAGCGCTACGGCGTGTGGGCGATGGCAGGCTATGCCGAGGTCGAGCCGGCGCTGAAGGACTGGAAGACGTTCATCAGTGGCGAGGGCGTCGGCCTCCACGGGATGAACCCGGCCTTGCCAAAACCGCTGACGCTCCAGATCGATCCGCCCGACCACGACAAGGGCCGCCGGGTGCTCGGCCGCACGCTGTCTCCGGGCGTTGCAAGGAAGCTGCGCGAGACGTTCCAGCGGGAGGCGGAGAAGAAGGTCTCCGAGCTGATCGACAAAGGCAGCTTCGATGCCGTTGCCGACCTTGCCGAAGCCTTTCCGATGAAGGTGTTTCCGGATGCGATCGGCATCCGGCCGGACGGCCGCGAGAAGCTGCTGGCCTGGAGCACGTTCGTGTTCGACAGCTTCGGTCCGGAGAACGAGATGCTGGCCGCGTCGCGCAAGGCGGGTCTCGCGGCGCAGGGCTGGATCATGGAATGTTGCGCGCGCGACGCGTTGCAGCCCGACGGGCTCGGCATGATGATCTACCAGGCCGCCGACGACGGTGAGATCACCGAGCACGAGGCAACGCACCTGGTGCGGCCGTTCCTCACCGCCGGCATCGACACCACCGTCAACGGCATCGGCAACACCCTGCTCGCGCTTGCCTCACATCCGGATCAATACCGCAAGCTCCACCACAAGCCGGAGCTGGCGCGCAATGCCTTCGAGGAAGGGTTGCGCTACGATTCACCGGTGCAGACGTTCTTCCGCACCACCTCACGCGACGTCGAGATCGGCGGCGGCGTGATTCCGGCGCATCGCAAGGTGCTGCTTTTCATGGCCTCCGCCAACCGAGATCCCGTGCGATGGGACGGGCCCGATCGGTTCGACGTCGAGCGGGTTGCCACAGGACATGTCGGCTTCGGCGCCGGCATCCACGCCTGCGTTGGCCAGATGATCGCGCGGCTGGAAGGCGAATTGATCTTCAGCGAGCTCGCAAGGCGCGTAAAGACCATTGAGCTCACCGCGGAGCCGAAGCGCAGGCTCAACAATTCCCTGCGCGGGCTGCAGAGCATGCCGGTCCGGGTCACGGCCGCCTAACCGCCGCGAGCCGGACGGCGCCCTCAGTTCCTGGCCGGAGCCGTCGCGGCGGCGGCGCGTGCGGGCCGCGGTGCGCCGGGTTCGGCGACCGGAGCCGGGGCGCGGGAGCGCATGATCGCGGCGTCGATCTCGCCGATGACGCGGCGCTGGATCGCCTCGTTCTTGTCGATCGAGATGTGGCCGACGCCGGTGCCGCGGACGTCGACATTGTCGAGCTTGCCGCGCAGGCCGGCGGCAGCGCGAACCGGCTCGCCGGGACCGTCGCCGATATAGATGTTGATGTAGCGCTCGGCGCCGGTCGAGAGCTTGGTCTTGAACACGGAATCGAGGCCGATCGCGAGCTTCACGGGCACGCCGAGCTGGTTGAGCTTGGCGATCATGTCGGGCAGCGCAGTCGCGCCCGACGAATGGCCGACCAGGATGATGGTCTTGACGCGGCCGGCCCGGTAGTTGGTGGCGGCTTCATCGGCGAGCGAGGACCAGGACACGAAGTTTGCAACGGTCACCGGAATGCCCTGCGCTTCGAGCCGGGCGCCGATCGTGTCGAGGCCGAGCGAGAAGATGTTGAGCACGCCGCGGAGCAGATAGACATGCGTGGTCGCGGCCGCAGCCTGGCTCGGCGCCGCCTTGGCGGCGGTCGGGCTGATGGCAACAGCTGACAGCAGGAGCAGGCCCATCGCCCACACGCGGAGGGCGGACAATTGGCTGGCGCCGGCGGTGTGACGGCCGTTCGGTCTCATCGATGTTTTCCCTGGGGACAATACGCTTTGCGATTGGCCGGAATCGTAGCCACGGCCCGCTCGCGGACGCAACAAAGAGGCGCGTGAGTGGCAATCTTAGCAGCAAGCCGTGACCATCGCGCAACACCTGCCCGAAACCTGCCACCGAAGGGCCTGTTTTGAGACCATTTTTCTCCGGCCAATTGCGGCCGGGCAAGGCCATTCCTATCTCAGGGCTCCGCTGCCGCCCCTCCCGGGCCGGTTCCAGCCTCCCCTTCCCCAGTTTTTGCCCTTCAGCCCTGCGGCCATCATGTCATCCATCATTTCCGTCGCCAATCTGTCGAAGACCTATGGGTCCGGCTTCAAGGCGCTCAAGAACGTCAATCTCGACATCAAGCGCGGCGAGATCTTTGCGCTGCTCGGGCCGAACGGCGCCGGCAAGACCACGCTGATCTCGATCATCTGCGGCATCGCCAACCCGAGCGAGGGTCGCGTCCTCGTCGGCGGCGAGAACATCCAGACCTCCTACCGCAAGGCGCGCTCGCAGATCGGCCTCGTGCCGCAGGAATTGCACACCGACGCCTTCGAGAGCGTCTGGGCCACGGTGAGCTTCTCCCGCGGCCTGTTCGGCAAGCCGAAGAATCCTGCGCACATTGAGAAGGTGCTCAAGGACCTCTCGCTCTGGGACAAGAAGGACAACAAGATCATCACGCTCTCCGGCGGCATGAAGCGCCGCGTGATGATCGCAAAGGCGCTCTCGCACGAGCCGCAGGTCCTGTTCCTGGACGAGCCCACCGCCGGCGTCGACGTCGAGCTGCGCAAGGGCATGTGGGAGGTTGTGCGCACCCTCCAGCAATCCGGCGTCACCATTATCCTCACCACGCACTACATCGAGGAAGCCGAGGAGATGGCCGACCGCATCGGCGTCATCAACAAGGGCGAGATCGTGCTGGTCGAGGACAAGGCGACCTTGATGCAGAAGCTCGGCAAGAAGCGGCTGACGCTGCACCTGCAGGGCAAGGTCACGGCGCTGCCGGAGAGTCTCGCCCAATACGAGCTCGACCTCTGCGATAACGGCGCGACGCTGGTCTACGACTACGACACCAAGGGCGAGCGCACTGGCATCACCAGCCTGCTCAGCGACCTGCGCACCGCCGGCATCCGCTTCAACGATCTCGACACGACGCAGTCGTCGCTCGAGGACATCTTCGTCGACCTCGTGAGGACGTCATGAATCACCGTGCCATCCGCGCCATCTATCTGTTCGAAATGGCGCGCACCTGGCGTACGGTGCTGCAAAGCATCGTCTCGCCTGTCGTTTCGACCTCGCTCTATTTCGTGGTGTTCGGTGCCGCGATCGGCTCGCGCATCAGCGAGGTCGAGGGCGTCAGCTACGGCACCTTCATCGTGCCGGGCCTGATCATGCTCTCGGTGCTGACGCAGAGCATCGCCAACGCCTCGTTCGGCATCTACTTCCCGAAATTCACCGGCACGATCTACGAGATCCTGTCGGCGCCGATTTCCTACTTCGAGATCGTGCTCGGCTATGTCGGCGCCGCCGCGACCAAGTCGATCATCCTGGGCCTGATCATTCTGGCCACGGCCGGCCTGTTCGTGCCGCTGCATATCCACCATCCGGTCTGGATGCTGACCTTCCTGGTGCTGACGGCGGTGACGTTCAGCCTGTTCGGTTTCATCATCGGCATCTGGGCCGACGGCTTCGAAAAGCTGCAGATGATCCCGATGCTGGTGGTGACGCCGCTGACCTTCCTCGGCGGCAGCTTCTATTCGATCGACATGCTGCCGCCCGCCTGGCACACGGTCGCGCTGCTCAACCCGGTCGTTTATCTGATCTCGGGCTTCCGCTGGAGCTTTTACGAGATCGCGGATGTCAGCGTGTCCGTGAGCATCAGCATGACGGTGGCATTCCTGTTGATCTGTCTCGCCGTGATCTGGTGGATTTTCCGGACCGGGTATCGGCTGAAGAACTAACTGGCTCCCGTAGCCCGGATGGAGCGAAGCGCAATCCGGGACCGGCGTCACGTCAGGCTCGAGCGCCCCCGGATTGCGCTTCGCTCCATCCGGGCTACGGCGACCTCACCGATAGCAATGGAAGCGGTGATACCCGTCATAATAGCCGCGGCATCGGTAATGGCGGTGATGTGGAATGCCGAACACGCCCTCGACCGCCCCCACAGCTCCTCCAACGCCGGCGCCGACCGCGCCACCAACGACACCGCCCACGGGGCCGGCGATCCGGTTACCTTCATACGAACCTTCCTGGGCCCCGCGCACGATGCCCTGGGCATGGCCGGGGTGCGGCAGAGCCGGCAGCGCGAGCAGGATGGCGGCGGCTGCGAACAGCAGGCGGACGGGCAAACCGGCCGGCAATTGCGCGGCGGCGATACGGGCTTTGTTCATCTTCAATCCCAAAGGAAATACACGGGGTAAATGGCGGCGAACGCCGCCTGTCGGGTGGCCACGATCAACGCCCGAAGCGGCCAAATGGTTGCGCCTTTGTGACGAATTGTCGGCGTTGTGAACGCGCGTCCGCTCGCGAAAATGTCAGCATGGCCGGAGCCAGCGCGGCACAAAGCGGCCTTGCTTACGCCCGGCATCACGTTAACGATGGGCAGGCAGGCCGCTGGAACGGAAGCCGGATTGCAGGCATATTGCACGCCGGGGGACGGAGAGCCGCGGCATTATTGTTTGAGCATGATCTTTCGGAAAACCGCTACACACTTTTCCGGATCATGCTCTAGCGTGAACGGGCCGGAGGCCAGGACTCAAATGCGTTTCCCTCAAATGCGTTTCCAGATGCGTTCATTTTTTATCGCTTTCACCTCCCTGATGCTTTTGAGCGCGGGCACCGCGCAGGCCAAGGTCGAGATCACCGTCGACAAGGACAATCAGCAGATGACCGTCGCCGTCGACGGCGTCGCTCGCTATCACTGGCCGGTGTCGACCGGCATCCCCTCGCGCGAAACGCCGGGCGGCGCGTTCCGCGCCTTCCGCATGGAAGAAGATCACTACTCCAAGGAATTCGACGACGCGCCGATGCCGCACGCGATCTTCTTCACCAAGGTCGGGCACGCCATCCACGGCACGGACTCGGTCGGCCGGCTCGGCTCGCCGGCGTCGCATGGCTGCGTGCGGCTGTCGCGCCAGAATGCCTCGACCCTCTATGCGCTGGTGCAGCAGCAGGGCGTGCTCAACACCACGGTGACGCTGACCGGTTCGGCGCAGGTGGCGCTCGCCCGCAATCCGCGCGGCCGCGCCAACACGGCAGTGGCCCGCGCGCCGCAGCAGCCCGCCGAAGAGCAATACTCCACATCAGGCGATCCGGTGAATCTCGCGCCGCCGGCGCAGCCCGCCCGCCGCTACATGCCGCAGGACGACAATTACATCTATCCGGCCGACGGCAGCGACACCGGCGCGCGCTATCCTGCGCCGCGCCCGGCCGGCCGCCCGCTCTATGACGCGCAGGTCTATCAGCAGCAGCAGCCGCAGCAGTACTACAATCAAGGCTACGGCCAGCAGGGCTATTATTATCAGTCGCAGCCCCGGCAGGTTTATCAGCCGCGCGGCTATTACTATCAGAACTGATGATCGTTTCGGAAGGCCGCTCCACACGTTTCCGGATCACGCTCTATCTGAACGCGGCATCGCCGCGTTCGACGATCTTTCGCGCAGCACCGACGAAGGCACGCGCGACCGGCTCGAGAATGTCGGGCCCGGTCGCAGCGAGATCGTCCGACGGCGTGTGGAACGTCCGATGGCGGCCGGCCATGCCGAGGAAATTGGCGTAGCCAGCCGCGTGCACGTCGCGCAGCTCGCCGACCGCCTGCTTCTCCGTCACCAGACGTTTCGCCGCGACGCCGGCGAACGCCGCATCGGTCAGGGCGACCGCGGATTTGCTCAGCACGAGGTAGCGCTCTTCCTCGGGCCGATCGGTGCGGGCTCCCTCCGCAAAGCCATAACAGGCGTTCGACGAGCCGAAGTGAATCCACGCCAGCGTATCCTTCGGCGGCGGGGCGCCCTGCTTCAGGAACAGCTCCATGCCGCCGTGGCCGATCTCATGGCCGGCGGTGGCGATGAAGACAAAATGCGCCGGCCATTTGTCCGCAGCGACGATGCGCGCGAGTGCGAGAAAGTTGGCGATGCCGGGGCCGCGCTCGCACACGCAGGTGTACCAGCCGGTCATCGGCGTGGAGACGACGATGGTGGGGCCGCGGCCCTTGCCCGTCTCCGCGATCACGTTACGGCCGGCGACATCACGTTCGTAATGGCCCTTGACGTCGAAGGTGACAGGCGCGCCTGAGGCCAGCGCGCGCTCGAACACCGCCCGCGACTTTGCACCGACCACAATCACCGGCACCGGCCAGGGCGCATCCTCCTGCGTGACGTTGTAGGCAAAGCGGTCGTCGGCGGAATTGCCGATCATCAAGAGGATGGCACCGGGCTTCTTCGCCGCCGCGTCGCTGATCGCGGCGCGATGGGCGGGGCCGAGATAGGCGCCGCGATCGAATGGCAGGTCGAGCAAAAGGATCTTTCCCACGACGTCGCCGTCACGCGCGAGAGGGGCCGTGAGATGGAAGCTCGCTTTGTCCTCCGGCGGCCACCAGAACGGCGTTGCCTCCATGCTCGTACCGCCGGCCTCCGCACTGGCCTGCTCGACGACATATTGCCGGCCGAGCACGACAGCCTGGAAGCTGACGTCGAAGCCCGCCTGCTTCATCTCGCCGGCGATCCAGTCGGCGGTTGCGCGGTCGCCGGGCGAGCCGAAGCGGTGCAGGCCGAAGGACGCGTAGCGCTCGACATCGGCATAGAGCGCAGCGCCCGAAAGCACATTCTTTGCGACCGCCTGTCCAACCATGAGAGCCGCCGCCATCGCGATGAAGATGCGGTGCATGTGTGTGTCGTCCCGGAACCGATCCCTTAGCGACCAGTTTCGACCTTCTGCCACCACCGTCAACCGCGTTCGCCGGCCGGCAGGAGCGGCCCGAGCGCGGGAAACGGCGCCGGTCTGGGCATGATTTGAGCCGCCAATCGACGCAGGAAAGCAACAGTCCCCAACCTTCAACGCCGCGGCGTTTCGGCCAAATTGACAACCTTGGGGTCGCCCGTATTGTCATTCCCATTGTTTCTGGGAAATGACATGACTCGCGAGCAGATTTCAGATTTCTGCGTGACCGCCCTGGCCAATATCCTGCGGATCTCGAAGGATCGGGTCGACACCGGCACCAAGTTCACCCGTCTCGGCCTCGATTCGGCGATGCTCGTCTATCTCATGATGGAGCTCGAGGAAAAGCTGGACCTCGAACTGTCGACGGACGACTTTTACGACCACCCTACTGTTGAGGCGCTGTCGCGATTTCTCGCCGACAAGCGCGCGATCCGCAGCGCCGCCTGAGGGCGGCTGAACCGGCGCAATCCGATGGAAACGTTCCGCTCGCTGGTGGCTGTGCTGGCCCGGCGCGCGGCGGACCAGGCCGACGACCGCGCCTATGTCTTCGTCTCCGATCGCGGGACCGAGGAAGCTTCCCTCACCTTTCGCCAATTGCACGCCGCCGCAACCGCGCTCGCATCGCGCCTGACTTTGGCCGCGCAGCCCGGCGAGCGCGCCATCCTGGTGTTTCCGCCGGGTCTCGAATTTCTGGTGGCGTTCTTCGGCTGCCTGATGGCCGGCATCATCGCAGTGCCGATGATGATGCCACGTCGAAACAATGCGCGCGATGCCAGCGGCGCGATCCTCGCCAATTGCACGCCGGCGCTGGCGCTGACCAACTCGGCCTTCGCGCTCCGCGGCGATCTGCAGGCGCGCTTTGCGCAGGAGAACATCCGCTGGATCGAGGTCGATCTCACCGGTGATGGCGTGGCAGCCGATCTGCCCGAGCCGGCGCCTGATGATATCGCCTTCCTGCAATACACATCCGGCTCCACGTCGGAGCCCAAGGGCGTGATGGTCAGCCATGCCAATCTGCTCGCCAATCTCGAGATGATCCGGCGTGCGCTCGGCAACACCAGGCAATCGACCTACGTCAATTGGGTGCCGCTCTATCATGACATGGGGCTGATCCTGAACGCGCTGCAGGCGCTCTACGTCGGAGCGACCTGCGTGCTGATGGCGCCGAACGCCTTCATGCAGCGCCCGCTCGGTTGGCTGCGTGCAATCTCGCAATACCGCGCTGAGGTCGCGTGCGGTCCCAATTTCGGCTTCGACCTCTGCGTCAGCCGCTACCGCGCCGACCAGATGCAGGGCGTCGATCTCTCCTCGCTCAGGATCGCGCTCAACGGCGCAGAGCCCGTGCACGCGGAGACGATCGAACGGTTTGCCGCGACATTTGCGCCGCACGGGTTCGATCCACCCGCGATGTATCCCGCCTATGGTATGGCGGAAGCGACGCTCCTGATATCAGGCGGAGCCCGCGGCGGCGGTCACGTCAAGCGAGGTGTCAGCCGCGCGGCGCTTCAGGCCCATGTGGCGGAGGCGCCTTCCAGTGCGGACGATACGCAGATCGTCGTCGGCTGCGGCCGGGCGCTCGACGGCGAGCGTATCGCGATCGTGGAGCCTGAGCATCGCATGCGCCTGGCCGCCGACCGTGTCGGAGAAATCTGGGTCAGCGGCGCCAATGTCGCCGGAGCCTATTGGCGCAACGACGAGGCGAGCCGCGACGGGCTTAACGCGGAGATCGCCGGTGAGGACGGCCCGTGGCTGCGCACCGGCGACCTCGGCTTCCTCGATGCATCAGGCGAATTGTTCGTCACCGGGCGGATCAAGGACCTCATCATCATCCGCGGCATCAACCATTATCCGCAGGACATCGAGCGCACGGTTCAATCGCTGGACGCCGGCTTGCGCGAAAACTGCGGCGCGGCGTTCTCGGTGCCGGACGAGAGCGGCGAAGAAACGCTGGTCGTCGTGCAGGAGGTGGAGCGCACCGCGCGCCACACGATCGACAGCGACGAGATCAAAGGTCGGATCCGCGAAGCGATCGCCGACAGCCACGAGCTCTCCGCGCGCCACATCGCGCTGATCCGGCCGGGGGCGTTGCCGAAGACCACCAGCGGCAAGATCCAGCGCAAGCTGGCGCGCCGGCTCTGGCTCGACGGCAGCCTGGAAGAGATCGGCTAGAGTTCAGAAGCTGATCTCGGCTGCCTCACCGGCGCGCAGGCTGGCGGCGATACCCTGCTCGATCTTGCGCGCGATCGTCGCACGATAGTGGATGAGATCGGCAAAGTTCGCGGGATCCCGCGTCAGCGCATTATCGACGCGGTAGTCGATCAGATTGCTGTTGGCGCGCCCGCTGACGATGGAGCGATAGGCCTCCTTGCAAGCCGCGTGAGCCGCGGCGTCACGACTGCCGGGAATGGGCACGATCGTATAAAACGTCGGCGGCATCACCAGCACGACGGACACATCGCGCGGAAGTTTTCCGATCGCAGCCGCCAGCATCGCCGCGTAGGGAAACGGATCTGCGATCTTGCCCGTGAACGGCGCCGCCTTCGCGGGCTCTGCGACAGTGGGATGCTTCTCGCCGGGCGCCCAGAGCTCCTCGTAATTCCAGTAGCCATCGGCGCGAGCCGGCTGGCGCGCGCCGCGCGCGATGGCGATGCGCTGAAACGAGCGATCGAGCGCGGCCCAGGTGAAGAGATTGCCGAGATGGCGCAGCGTGCCGCCCTCATAGAGCCAGTACGGAAACGGGTCCTTTGGCAAAGGCAACACGGTGCTGCTACACCAGGGCCGATCGATCGAGATGACCAGGGCGCGTATCGTCCGATGGTACCGCGCGAAGAAATCGAGGATCGCCAGATCGCCGCGCGGATCGGCGCCGGGCGCGACGAGCTGGACGAAGCGCATGCCGGTTGCCTCGTCCAGTCTGGCAGGCTCGAGCAACTGCACGGTCGAATTGCCCAGGATGGCTGAATCAAATTGCGGGTCGCGGGCACGGCTGATGTTGGCCGTCCAGGGATTGCGGTCGCTCACACCGACGATGCCGAAGGCGCTACCAAACCGGCCGCTGTCATAGGGATCGACGAGGATCACGAGGATCGCGATCAACGCAGCGCCCAGCGCGAGCGCGCCAAAGCAGGCCGCGAGGGAGCGGCCCCATTCGGGTGAGACGTCAGAACTGGAAATAGACGAACTCATGAATCCCTCGTTCGCCGATCTGAATCAGCAAGGCCAGAATGCCGACGCCGAGCAGGCCGGCCAGTACCACACTCGGACGGCGGGTAAAGAATGCCACGATGTCCTGGCTCGCCGGCAGCAGGAACGCGAACAGTGGCGCGGCCACCAGCGGCCACAATTGCCCGCCGCGCGCGAGCGGCAGCGGTTGGGCAAGCCCGGCGAAGACATGCCAGGCGGCCTCCACCGAGCCTGCGCGAAAGATCACGCCCGTCGCGAGCACGAACAGCACGGTGAGCGCCCAGCCGAGCCATGACGGGAAGCGCGGACCATAGCGCCGCCACAACGAACAAACGACCTGCGCGAAGCCGTGCAGCACACCCCAAAGAACAAAAGTCCAGCTCGCGCCGTGCCACAGGCCGCACAGCGCCATGGTGATCATCATCGCGCCGAAGAACTGCATCGGCAGCCAGCGCCGCGGCAGCAGGCGCGTGTTGACCAGCGGGTAGAATACATAGTCGCGCAGGAACAGCATCAGGGTGATGTGCCAGCGCTGCCAGAAATCCTGGATGTTGGTCGCGCGCAGCGGCGCATTGAAATTGTAAGGCAGCTGCACGCCGAACAGGAGGCCGAGGCCGATCGCGATGTCGGAATAGCCGGAGAAGTCGAACAGGATCTGGAACGAGAAGCAGAAGGCGAGCCAGGCATCACCGCTGCGAAGCGGTCCGTTCGCGGCCTCTGCGTAAATGGGATCGAGCAGGTGCGCGAGGCTGTCGGCGATCACCACCTTCTCGAACAGCCCGAGCGCGATGAAGCAGGTCGCAATGCAGAATTGGCGCTGCCAGCCCGGCACGTAAACCTGCCGGCCGAACTGGTGCATCACCTCCGACCAGCGCGCCAGCGGCCCCGCGATCGCCTGCGGAAAGAAGGCGATATAGAGCGCGTAGCGGTCGAGCGCATAGAGCGGCGCCTTCCCGCGCTTCAGATCGACCAGATACATGATGTGGTGGAAGGTGAAGAAGGAGATGCCGAGCGGCAGCCCGATGTCGAGCGGCGGCAGTGTCGTGCCGAGTACGAGACCGAGATTGGCGAGAAGGAAGTTGGCGTATTTGAACAGCGCCAGCACCGCGAGATCGAGCACGATCACCAGCGTCAGCACTGCCCTCCATTTCATCCGCCCATAGGCGACCGAGGCGAGCCAATTGATCGCGATCGAGGCGACCAGCAGCAGGATGAAGGACGGGCTGCCCCAGGCATAGGAGGCGAGCGAGAGGGCGACCTGCACGCCGATCCGAAGGTGCGGATAGGGATCGGCCAGGCGGTAGATCAGCAGTGCCGCCGGCAGGAAGACCAGGAGAAATGGATAGTCGTTGAAGAGCATCGGATCAAAGCCGCGCCATCACCGGCCCTCGCGCCGGTCGATGATGCTCAGCCCGTTTCCAGATCGGGCGTCGCATCGCCCGGCTGCCGCAGCATGCGCCGCGCGATCTTCTCCTCGCTCGGCACCTTGACGTCCCAGGCAAGCCCGAGCGCTTCCAGCGCGCGGATGAAGATGAAGCCCGGATCGAACTCGAACCAGCGCAGACCGAACGCTGCGGAATACGGAAAGGCGTGGTGGTTGTTGTGCCAGCCCTCGCCCCAGCCGAGCCAAGCCATCACGCCGAGATTGCGGCTGTTGTCGTCACGGGTGACGAAGGGCTGCGTACCGAAGGTATGCATGACCGAGTTGATGGCGGAAAAGGTCTGCTCGACCACGAACATGCGCACCACGCCACCCCAGAGCAGACCGGTCAGCGCGCCCCACAGGCTCATCGTGGCAAGGCCGCCGATCACGGCCGGCAGCACCAGGCCGAGCACGACCCAGGTGTAATAGTAGCTGTTGACGGCGACCAACCTGCGGTCCGCCATCAAATCCGGCACGTAATGCGCGACGTTGGGATAGTCGTGTTCGATCATCCAGGTCAGGTGCGCGTGCAGGAAGCCGCGCAGGCGCCCGACCAGGCTGTCGCCATGCAGCCGCGGCGAGTGCAGATCGCCGTCGTGGTCGGACAATTCGTGGTGGCGCCGATGCATCGCCGCCCAGGACAGCATGGAACCGCGGCCCGCCATCGACCCCATGATGATCAGGATCGCGCTCATCGTCGTGGAGGTCGCGAAGGCGCGATGGGTGAACAGCCGGTGATAACCGACGGTAAGGCCAAGGCCGGTGATCAGCCAGAAGCCGAGGAACAGGCTGAGCTCCGTCACGCCGATCGGACGATAGAATAACAGGCCGAGCGCAACCAGCGAGCCGACAAAGGGCAGAATGTCGAAGACTATGAAATGCCGCCGCTGCATCTTGTGAAAATGCCGGCTGCGAATGATGCGGTGATCGCGTTTCTGTGGCACGGGCTGGATTCCAGGACGGCGTCCATGAGTACATACAAGCCGGGCGGACGCAACCCAAGCCGTAGCCCAAGCCGCAGCCCAAGGTTTCAACAGCCGCAAAAGCCTGTAGAATGGGCTGTTCGTGCCAAAAACGTTCAGATCCAGCCCTTTTCTGCTTGCCCGGCGAGCCGTCATGCCATCACGTGCTGCGACAATTTTGACGGTGATCTCGATCATGATGGCGGGACCAGCAATGGGATTCGATCTCGAGGCGCATCGCGGCGGGCGGGCGCTGTTGCCGGAAAACACCCTGCCGGCCTTCGCTAACGCGCTGTCCATGGGCGTGGACACGCTGGAGCTCGACGTCGGCGTGACCGCCGATGGTGAAGTCATCATCTCGCATGAGCGCGGACTCAATCCCGATCTCGCACGGGATGCGAGCGGCACCTATGTCGCGCCGCCCGGCACGCCTTTCGTGAAGCTGCGGCTCGACGAGGTCAGAGCCTACGACGTCGGCCAGATTCGTCCGGACAGTGCCTACGCCAAACAATTCCCCGAGCAGCGCGCCGTGCCGGGGACGCGCGTTCCCACGCTGGCGCAGCTGTTCGCATTGGTGCGCAAGTCCGGCAACGCGCGCGTGCGCCTCAACATCGAGACCAAGATCGATCCGAACCGTCCGGACGAGTCCCTCGACCCGCAAGGTTTCGTCGCAAAACTGCTCGGGGTGATCGAGGCGGAGAAATTTTCCGATCGCGTCATGATCCAGTCGTTCGACTGGCGGACCCTGCAGCTCGTCCAGCAGCAGGCGCCGGGCGTGCCGACGGTATACCTGACGCTCCAGCGCGGCTCGGGCCAGACCGTCGCACTCGACAAGGCGACCAACTGGGCAGCAGGATTCAGTCCGGCGGACCACGGTGGGTCGCTGCCGCGAACCATCAGGGCCGCGGGCGGTGCGATCTGGTCGCCCTATTTCGGCGACGTGACCGCGGCGCTGATCGCTGAAGCCCATACGCTTGGACTGCGCGTCGTGGTCTGGACCGTCAACAAGCCGGAGGACATGGCGCGCATGATCGAGCTCGGCGTCGACGGCATCATCTCCGATCGGCCCGACCTGTTGCGGCAGGCCGCCGGCGAGAAGGGAATTGCACTGCCGGCGGGGACGCCGGTGGAGCCGTAAGATCCAACGGATCCTCGTAGCCCAGATGGAGCGAAGCGCAATCCGGGGTCAGTTTGCCACGCGAGCGGTCCCGGATTTCGCTTCGCTCATCCGGGCTACGAAACCTACTCCCCGTCCCGCAAGCGCCGGTACAGCGCGCCCAAAATGTTGGAATAATCGTCGGTCCAGACCCGCACCCTGTCGTCTGCTTCGGTCAGCTCCCAAGATTTGGACGACGCCAGCTTGCCGACATCTTCCTCCTCGCGCGCGGAGATGACGACGTCCGTCGAGAAGATGTAGTCGGAATCGCGGCCTGAATCCTCGTTGTAGACCCAGCTCTTCAGATCGTTGGCGTCGGCGATGCCGACCACGACCGTCTCGAGATCAAGATGCCGGTTGGAGACGTGCATCACCACGGCACCGTGGGGCGCGAGCTTGTCCTTGTAGATATTCATCGCCTCTTCGGTGGCCAGATGGATCGGGATCGCATCTGACGAATAGGCATCGACGATGATGAGATCGTAGGCGCCGTCCGGCTCCTTTGCGAAGGTGAGACGCGCATCGCCGATGACAGGCTTCAGGTCCGGCAGACAGCTCGAGATGTAACGGAAATTTTTCGGGTCGCGCGCCGCATCGACCATCGACTGGTCGATCTCGAAGAACTTCCAGTCCTCGCCGGGTTCCGCGGCACAGGCGAGCGTGCCCGATCCGACGCCGATCGCGGCGACCTTGAGCGGCGCGCCCTTGCGCTCGCGGATCGCGGTGATGGCCTGACCGATGCCCCCGTCCTTGTGATAGTAGGTGATCGGCTCGGGCCGGCCGGTGACCGGCGTGCCGTCATTGTTGCGGAAGCGTTCGGCGCCATGGATGGTGGTGCCGTGCATCAGCACATGGAAATAGCCGCCCGGCGTCTCCACGATCTTGTGCACGCCGAAGAAGCTGCGCACGGTGGTGACGCGGCCTTCGTCGGCGGGATAGATGCGGATCAAGGCCAGCGCGAGCGCGACGGTCGCAAAGATCTTCCAGCGGCCGGCATTGAGCGCCAGCGTCAGCAACGCGGCGAGCACGCCGACGGCGCCGGCGACCCAGACGCGGTGATCCTCGAACCAGGTCGAGAGCTCGCCGGTCGTGGTGGAGGGCGCCACGAGCGCCACCGCGAGCGCGGCGAGCACGAGCCAGTACCATTTGACGATGCCGGCGAGGCGCTCGCTCGCCGAGGGCCGGCACAGCGCCGCAAGCGCAATCAGGATCGGGTATTCGGCGATCCACGAGAACGTGAAGGGCGCGACCAGGCCCGCAAACAGGCCGCCGACCATGCCGCCGAACGACAGCGCGACATAGAAGCCGGTGAGATATTTGGCCGCGGGCCGCGTCCGCGCCAGCTCGCCGTGGCAGGCCATTGCGATGACGAAGAAGCACAATTGGTGACCGCCGAGCGTCAGCAGCAGATTCTGCTCGCCGCCGAAGGCCAGCAGCACGACCACGCCGGCAATCGCGACCGGCTGGAGCATCAGCATCCATTTGTGCGGCAACAGCGGCCGTGACTGGAACACCACCACCCAGGTGAGCAGATACAGCGACAGCGGCAGCACCCACAGCAGGGGCGCAGCCGCAACGTCGGTCGATATGTGCGCGGTAACAGCGATGAGCAGGCCGGATGGCACCGCGGCGAGGAAGATCCAGCGCAGGCGCGTCACGATGCTTGGCGCCGGCGCATTGACCTCCTCGGTGCGCGCGTCCGCCACCGCCAGCTTCGGCGAGCGCAGCAGCAGCACGCCGCAGGCGGCGATCAGGACAATCAGCAGGCCGTAGCCGCCGGTCCAGAACCGGTTCTGCGTGTGCAGCGTGAAGATCGGCTCCAGCAGGAACGGATAGGACAACAGCGCGAGGAAGCTGCCGATGTTGGAGGAGGCATAGAGGAAATAGGGATCGTGCGCAGCGGGATGGCCGGTGCGGACGAACCAGGCCTGCAGCAGCGGATTGTTGGCGGCAAGCGCAAAGAACGGCAGCCCGATCGAGACCACGAACAGGCCGAGCAGCCAGATCGCGTAGCCCGACGCCGGCGGCTCACCATAGGCGGTGGCGATGCCGAGCGGCAGCGTGGCGAAGGCCAGCGCCAGCAGCACCAGATGCACCACCACCGGCACGATTCGGTTCCTGACCTGCATCAGCAAATGCGCATAGGCGTAACCCGCCAGCAGCAGCGACTGGAAGAACACCATCGCCACCGACCACACCGCCGGCGAGCCGCCGAGCCGCGGCAGCACCATCTTCGTGAACAGCGGCTGCACCGAGAACAACAGCAGCGCGCTGACGAAGATCGCGGCGGTGTAGACCGTCAGCAGCAGGCGGTTGCGCGCGGCGGACGGCTGCTCCGTGGCGGCGGGTTGCACGATCGAATCCATGGAAGCTCCGGCAAAAGCGTTTTCCAGCGAAGTGGGCACCGGATCGCGCTGGAAAACGTGTCGAACAACGCCCCCGGCGGGCGCCGGACGCGCAATGGAGCACACCGCGCTTGAACGGGCAATAAAGGGGCTCGTGATGTTGCAGCGACGATTGCTTGATATAGAGATGTCATGCCGAGTCCGGCCCTACGGGCCATCCCGGAAATGACCGCGGAACATTTCAGAACCTTTCATGAGCGAAACCGACGTCGTCATCATCGGCGCTGGCCATAACGGCCTCACCTGCGCGGCCTATCTCGCCAGCGCAGGCCTGCGCGTGCGCATGGTCGAACGCCGCAAGGTGGTCGGCGGGGCAGCGGTCACAGAGGAGTTTCATCCCGGATTCAGGAATTCAGTCGCGGCCTACACGGTGAGCCTGCTCAATCCGCAGGTGATCCGCGATCTGGGCCTCGCCGAGCAGGGCCTGCGCGTGGTCGAACGGCGCGCGCAGAATTTCCTGCCTGCGCCTGACGGGAGCTACCTCCTCACCGGCGAAGGACGGACCAAAGCCTCGGTCGCGCGGCTGAGCGCGCGTGACGCGGAGGCGCTCGATGGCTTTTCGCGCGAGCTGGAGGACATCGCCGACGTGCTCCGGCAGTTCGTGCTGCGCGCGCCGCCGAACCTGCTTGCCGGCATCGGCACCGCTGCGATCCGCGAGGCCGTGAACGCGCTGCAGAGCGCCAACATCCTGCGCGGCCTGACGCTGGAACAGAGCCGCAGCCTGCTCGATCTCTTCACCCGCTCGGCCGGCGAGATGCTGGACGAGCGCTTCGAGAACGATCTGGTCAAGGCGCTGTTCGGCTTCGACGCCATCGTCGGCAATTACGCCAGCCCGTACGCCGCCGGCTCGGCCTATGTGATGCTGCACCACGCCTTCGGCGAGGTGAACGGCAAGAAGGGCGTCTGGGGCCACGCCATCGGCGGCATGGGTGCGATCACGCAAGCCATGGCGCGCGCCGCGCAGGCGCGCGGCGTCGCGATCGACACGGATGCGGGGGTGCGCGAGGTGATCGTCGAGCGCGATCGCGCCGTCGGCGTCGTGCTGGAGAACGGCGAGACGATCCGCGCGAAATATGTCGCCGCCAACGTCAATCCGAAGCTGCTCTACACGCGGCTGATCGCGGCCGATGCCCTGCCGCAGGACTTCCTCGCCCGCATCCGGCACTGGAAGAACGGCTCGGGCACCTTCCGCATGAACGTGGCACTGGACCGCCTGCCCTCCTTCACGGCGCTGCCGGGGGACGGCGATCATCTCACCTCCGGCATCATCCTGGCGCCGAGCCTTGCCTACATGGACCGCGCTTATCTCGATGCGCGTGCGCAGGGCTGGAGCAGCTCACCCGTGGTGGAAATTCTGATCCCCTCCACGCTCGACGACAGTCTGTCGCCCCAAGGCAAACATGTCGCGAGCCTGTTCTGCCAGCACGTCGCGCCGGAGCTTCCTGGCGGCAAATCCTGGGACGCGCATCGCGATGAGGTCGCCGATCTCATGATCGCGACGGTGGACAGCTACGCGCCGGGCTTTGCAGCCAGCGTGCTCGGCCGCCAGATCCTCTCGCCGCTGGACCTCGAGCGGCAATTCGGCCTCCTCGGCGGCGACATCTTCCACGGCGCGCTGACGCTGAACCAGCTGTTCTCGGCGCGCCCGATGCTGGGCCATGCCGATTATCGCGGGCCGCTGAAGGGCCTCTACCATTGCGGTTCCGGCGCCCATCCCGGCGGCGGCGTCACCGGCGCCCCCGGCCACAACGCCGCGCAGACGATCCTGCGGGATCACCGCTCGCTGTTCGGAAGCCGTGGATAGGCCTGTGGATCGGCTGTGGAGAAGGCTGTTGGCAGAGCTGTGCGCGCGCCGGCGGCAGCAGGCTGGACCCAGCCAGGTATAAGCAGTGGAAAAGCTGGGGATGAGCGGCGGGATAACCGCTGGATAATGCGTGGAAAACCGGCGGACAGCCTGTGGGTACTTTCCGAGGGCGGCCCCAAAAACGATCTCGCCCGCCGGGGGCAATTCCCCATGCGGGCGCTGATCTAGGAACAACCTATGAAGAAATCGGCTCCCGCTGGGAAATGGGAGGCGGAAATTACTTCAAGGAGGTGCTAATCGAACCGAACTTGTCGTTCAAAGTGGTGCCCAGGCTGTTCACGACGGTGATGATCGCCAGCGCGATACCGGCCGCGATGAGGCCGTATTCGATTGCGGTGGCACCGGATTCATCGGACCAGAACTTCAAAACCATGCGCTTCAAGACTCGCCTCCATTTCTATTTCTAGGTGTGTTGTTTGGCTCCAACATCCGAAAATCTACGGGATACAACCTGCAGGCAGGTTAATCCCGGCGTTGCAAGTTATGCGGAAAATTGAGAACAAAAGTTCCAAGAATTGAACTGATCGGAACCTTATGATGCAGCCTTCTCCCACCCATCGCGCCAGCTTTTCGATCGGCACCGAGGCCGCGGCCAAGCGCGTCGTCGACGTGCTGACCGAGGTGTTTTTCGAGGGCGATGCGGCGGTCGCCGCGTTCGAGCGGCCAGACGGACAATGGGACGTCACGCTGCATTTCGCCGAGGCGCCGGACCAGGCATTGCTTACCGAAATCGTTGCAAATTCAGCGGGAAATGAGATCGCCGCGACGCTTGTCTTCGACACCATCGAGGCGAAGGACTGGGTCAAGGCCAGCCTTGAAGATCTCGTCCCGGTCCCGGCCGGGCGCTTCGTCGTGCACGGCAGTCATGATCGCGATCGCGTCGCCCCGAACAAGCTCAAGATCGAGATCGAGGCGGCGCTCGCTTTCGGCACCGGCCACCACGGCACCACGCGCGGCTGTTTACTGTTGCTTGACCATGTCCTGAAGAGTTCCCGTCCGAGGAGCCTGCTCGACCTCGGCACCGGGACCGGCGTGCTGGCGATCGCCGCGGCGAAGGCGCTGCATCGCGCGGTGCTGGCCTCCGACATCGACCCGCCGTCGGTGCGGGTGGCGGCGGAGAATGCGACGCTGAATGACGTTGGTAACCATGTGCGGGTGATCCGCGCCACCGGCTTCGCCGCGCCGGATTTTGCCAGATGCGGCCCGTTCGACCTGGTGCTGGCCAACATCCTCGCCAACCCGCTGCGGCAATTGGCGAGCCCGATGGTGCGGCACCTGGCGCCAGGCGCCCGGGTCATCCTCTCGGGCCTCCTGACCCACCAGGCCCCCGCCGTGATCGCGGCCTACCGCGCGCGTGGCCTCGTGCCGCTGCGGCACCTGAGGATCGAGGGATGGAGCAGTTTGTTGTTGCGGAAGCTGGGGTAGGCGCATCCGCGGCGACGGTGCGCTCCCTCGCCCCGCTTGCGGGGCCGCGACGAGCTACGCTCGCGCTGAGAGGGTGGGGTGAAGGGGAGTCTCCACAGGGCCGGAAACAGTTGGGCTCGCGGAGAGTAACCCCTCACCCGGATCGCATCTCCGATGCGACATAGCCGAAGCCTAGCTTCGGCGTTCTTAGGACGGCCGCCCGAGGCGGCCTATGCCTCTCCCCGCAAGCGGGGCGAGGTGAAACGAGCATCGCCGCCTATTCCGCCGGCTTGTCGTCCCGGCGTGTCGCGGGCTCGCCGCGCAGGGCACGCCTGGCGCGACGCTCGGCGAAACGATCGATCATCTGGCTGATGAGGCCGCGCGGCTTCTTGGGTGTCGTTGCGGCCGGGGCGCGGCGCGCCGGTGGCGAAATCTTCTCAAACGTGAACGCAGGCATCGTGTGTCCCCTCGCCGTTGAGATGAACCACTTGCTCGAATTTCCCTGTTATCCGGACGAAGCGCAACTGCTGCATCCTGTACTCCACTCAATTCGAATGGAATATTTTCAAGCACACTCCATGCCAGATGCGACGCAAATGCGTCTACATTGCGGACTGATCGCCCCGGTCGTAGATTGAGCACATCATGTTTGAAGCACACTTCCAGACATTCGAGGAGCCTGAGGCGGGCGTGGCATTGACGGCGCGCCTTGCCGCGCTTCGCGAAGAGCTCGCCCGCCGCAAATTGACCGGCTTCGTCATCCCGCGCGCCGACCAGCAACAGAATGAATATGTGGCGCCCTCGGAAGAGCGGCTGGCCTGGCTGACCGGCTTTACCGGCTCGGCGGGGTTGGCGGTCGTGCTGACGCATGAGGCCGCGGTCTTCGTCGACGGCCGCTACACGATCCAGGCCGCCAAGCAGGTCGACGCAAAGGCCTGGGCAGTGGAATCGCTGGTCGATCCGCCGCCGGAAAGCTGGGTGTCGGCGCATCTGAAAGCCGGCGACCGCCTCGGATTTGATCCGTGGCTGCACACTTCTTCAGCAGCAGAGCGTCTGTCCGTCGCCTGCGCCAAGGCCGGCGCCGAGCTGGTGGCGGTCGACAGCAACCCCGTCGATGCGATCTGGCAGGACCGGCCGCAGCCGCCGCTTGCCCCCGTCGCCGTGCATAGTTTGCAACATGCCGGCGTCGCGGAGGCCGACAAGCTGGCGCAGATCAGAAGCGAGATCGGCAAGCTCGGCACCGACGCGCTGGTGCTGTCCGACAGCCATGCGGTGGCGTGGACCTTCAACATCCGCGGCGCCGACGTCGCGCATACGCCGCTGCCGCTGTCCTACGCGCTGGTGCCGAAGGACGGTCGTCCCACCGTCTTCATCGACCACCGCAAGCTCTCCAACCTGACGCGCGACCATCTCGAGCGGTCCGCCGACGTGCGCGAGCCCGATGCGATGGCGCCGACGCTGATGGCGCTGGCCAAGAGCGGCGCGGCCATCGCCCTCGACAATGCTACCGCGGCCGACGCGCTGAGCCGGCTGATCACGGGTGCCGGCGGCAAGCCGGTGCGCGGCAGCGATCCCATCGCGCTGCTCAAGGCGGTCAAGAACGCGACCGAGATCAAGGGCACGAAGACGGCCCATGTGCGCGATGCCGTGGCGCTGGCGCGCTTCCTCGCCTTCATCGACCGTGAAGCCCCAAGCGGCAAGCTCACCGAGATCGACGCCGTCGAGGCGCTGGAAACGTTCCGCCGCGACACCGGCGCACTGAAGGACGTGTCGTTCCCGACCATCTCGGGCACCGGCCCGAACGGCGCCATCGTGCACTACCGCGTCACCCGCAAGAGCAACCGGCGCATTGCGCCGGGCGATCTGCTGCTGATCGATTCCGGCGCACAATATGAAGACGGCACCACCGACGTCACCCGCACCATGGCCGTGGGCGAGCCGACGGACGAGATGCGCGACCGCTTCACCCGCGTCCTGCGCGGCCACATCGCGATCGCGCGCGCGGTCTTCCCTGACGGCACCACCGGCGCGCAGCTCGACACGCTGGCGCGGCAATATCTCTGGGCCGCAGGCGTCGATTTCGAGCACGGCACCGGCCACGGCGTCGGCAGCTATCTCTCGGTCCACGAAGGACCGGCGCGCATCTCGAAACTCGGCACCACGCCGCTGAAGCGCGGCATGATCCTCTCCAACGAGCCCGGCTACTACAAGACCGACGGTTTCGGCATCCGCATCGAGAACCTCGAGCTGGTGGTCGCCACCGACATCAAGGGTGCCGAGAAGCCGATGAACGCATTCGAGACGCTGACGCTGGCACCGATCGACCGGCGCTTGATCGATGTCGCGATGCTGAGCAGGGACGAGCTCGACTGGCTGAACGCCTACCACGCCCGCGTCCGGGCCGAGGTCGCGCCGGCACTGGATGAAGCGACGAAGGCGTGGCTCGACCAGACAACGGCGGCGCTGAAGGCGTAGACGGAGCCCGCATAGCGCTACGCGGTTTGCGCAAGGCTCCGCCGCTTTTGCCTACGATCGCGGCTGACTTGGCGCGTTCCTCGCCACGCTTCACCGTAAAACAACGGCTTCGCGCGCGCTGTTATTATAACCCTCCCGGAATCGGTATAGCCGCATTCCGAAACACCGATTTCCGTCTTGTGCGAGCACGCTACAGTCGATTCGACTTCGAAAGACGGACACTTATGCACGGCATGATCAGCAGGCCGCCGGACGCGGCCATGAAGAACATCGCGACCTCGCGCGTGGTGTTGCTGCTGCTGGTCGTCATGACCGGCATCGCGCCGATCTCGCTCTACATCCTGGTTCCGGCGCTGCCGGTGCTGGCGACGACATTCGGCCGCGACATCTCGGTCGCGCAGATGACGGTGTCGCTCTACATGGTCGGCATCGCGCTGTCGCAGCTCATCATGGGACCGCTGTCGGACAAGTTCGGCCGGCGCCCGGTGCTGCTTGGCGGCCTTGCGCTGATGGTCGCGGCGAGCGTCGCCTGCATCTTCGCCGAAACCCTGCCGCAGCTGATCGCGGCGCGTTTCTTCCAGGCGCTCGGCGGCGCGTCCGGCATGGTGATCAGCCGCGCCATCATCCGCGACATCTACGAGCGCGACCGCGTTGCCTCCATGATCAGCCTCGTGGTTGCCGCCCTGATGATCGGCCAGATGGTCTCACCGCTCACCGGCGGCCTGATCGAGACCGCGTTCGGCTGGCGCGCGATCTTCTACGCCGTCACGATCGGCGCGATCGTAGTCGCCGTCGGCATCGCGATCGCGCTGCCCGAGACGCGGCGCGACCGCGCAGTCGGCACCGGCGGGTTTCGTAGCGACGTCGGTACCCTGATCAAGAGCCGCGCCTTCATCGGCTATGTGATGTGCCAAGTGCTGGCCTCGCAAATCATCTTCACCTTCGCCGGTGGCGGCCCCTACATCGTCGTGACGCAGATGGGCCGGACCAGCGCCGAATACGGCGCGTGGTTCGCCACGACCGGATTTGCGTATCTGGTCGGCAATCTGCTCTGCGTGCGCTTCGCGCCGCGGCACTCGCTGGAAAAGCTGATCTGGTTCGGGCTCGGCCTGCAGCTCTGCGGCAGCCTGTTGAACCTGCTCTGGAGCTTTACCGGCTGGAACGAAGCGCCGGCGTGGCTGTTCGGCACGCAGATGATCGTGATGGTCGGCAACGCCTTCGTGATGGCGAACTCCGCCGCCGGCGCGATCAGCATCCGCCCTGAAGCGGCCGGCACCGCATCGGGCGCGATGGGCTTCCTTCAGCAGGGCATCGGCGCGCTGATGTCGCAATTCGGCGCCTATCTCGGCGGCCACTCGGCAACGACACTGCCGCTGACATCAGCGGTGCTCGCGATCTCGCTGCTTTGCGCCTGCATGATGATCTTCGTCGTCCCCCGCCGCGAACTGGTGGTGAGCGAGACGCTGATCGAGCAGGCGGAAGAGGAAGAGACGGGGATGATGTGAGGGACGACGCGCCCTCTCCTCCGTCATTGCGAGGAGCGTAGCGACGAAGCAATCCAGGCTGTTTCGGCGGTGATAGTCTGGATTGCTTCGCTTCGCTCGCAATGACGGGGAGAAACCAAACCCTCACTCCCCGATCAGCGTCAGCCACTCGTCCTCGGTCAGCACCTTGACGCCGTGCTTGTTGGCATCCGCGAGCTTCGAGCCCGCACCGGGGCCGGCGACGACGAGATCGGTCTTCTTAGATACCGAGCCCGACACCTTCGCCCCCAGCCGCTCCGCGGTCGCCTTGGCCTCGTCGCGCGTCATCTTCTCCAGAGAGCCCGTGAACACCACGGTCTTGCCGGCGACCGCCGAGTTGCTCTTCGGCTTCTCGGCGTCGACGATCTCGACTTCTTTGGTCAGCCGCTCGACGATGCCCCGATTGTGGCTTTCGCCAAAGTAGTCGGCGATGCTCTTGATCACGGTGTCGCCGATCTGGTCGAGCGCGTCCATCTCCGCCATCGCCTCCTCGTCGCCCTTGGCGACCTTGAGGCAGGCATCGTGGAAGGCCTCCCACGAGCCGTAGCCGCGCGCGAGCGCGAGCGCCGTGGTCTCGCCGACGTGGCGCATGCCGAGCGCATAGACGAAGCGCTCCAGCGCGATTCTGCGCCGGCTCTCGATCGCACCGAACAGATTACGCACCGAAGTCGCACCGTAGCCCTCGATCTCCTCGAGCTTCAGCTTCGCATTGCGCTTCTCCAGCGTGAAGATGTCGGCGGGCTCCTTGACCCACCCTTCGTCGAAGAAATACTGGAGCTGCTTCTCCCCTAAACCGTCGATGTCGAAGGCGCGCCGCGACACGAACAGCTTGAGGTGCTCGATCTTCTGATATGGGCAGGCAAACTCGCCGGTGCAGCGGGCGCGGGATTCCTCTTCGCCGGCGGCCGTTTCGCCGCGCACGACGTCGGTGTGCAGCGGGCACGGGCACTTCTTCGGGAAGTGGAATTCCTTGGCGCTCTTCGGCCGCTTGTCGAGGACGACGTCGACGATCTGCGGAATGACGTCACCGGCGCGCTGGACCACGACAGTGTCGCCGATCCTGATGTCGCGGCCCTCGCGCAGCACCTCACCCTTGTTGCCAATGCCCTTGATGTAGTCCTCGTTGTGCAGCGTGACGTTCTGCACGATGACGCCGCCGACGCCGACCGGCTCGAGCTTGCCGACCGGCGTGAACGAGCCGGTGCGGCCGACCTGGATCTCGATATCGCGCAGCACCGTCATGGCGCGCTCGGCGGGGAATTTGTGCGCGATGCCCCAGCGCGGCGTGCGCGAGACGAAGCCGAGCCGCTCCTGCCAGTCGATGCGGTCGACCTTGTAGACGACGCCGTCGATGTCATAGTCGAGCTCGGCACGCTCCTCCTCGATGCTCTGGTGGAACGCGATCAGTTCCTCGACCGAGTGGCACAGCTTTGTCAGCGGATTGGTCTTGAAGCCGCAGCGCTCGAACCAGTGGATCATCCCGCTCTGCGTCGCTTCCGGCATCGCACTCATCTCGCCCCACGCATAAGCGAAGAAGCCGAGCGGGCGCGAGGCGGTGATGGTCGGATCCTTCTGCCGGAGCGAGCCCGCGGCCGAGTTGCGCGGGTTGGCGAAGATGGTGTCGCCGGCGGCCTTCTGCCGCTCGTTGAGCGCCAGGAATGCCTTCTTGGTCATATAGACCTCGCCGCGCACCTCGCAGATATCGGGGACGTTGCGTCCCTTCAGCTTGTGCGGCACGTCTTCGAGCGTGCGGATGTTGGCGGTGACGTCCTCGCCCTCGGCGCCGTCGCCGCGCGTCGCCGCGGTGACGAGCTCGCCGCCCTCGTAGCGCAGCGACATCGACAGGCCGTCGATCTTCGGCTCGGCGGAGAAATCGACCTTGTCATCGTCGAGCTTCAGGAAGCGCACGATGCGGCCGACGAAGTCGCGCACGTCCTCGTCGGCAAAGGCATTGTCGAGCGACAGCATAGGCACCGAGTGCCGGACTTTCTTGAAGCGCCCTGACGGCGCCGCGCCGACCTTCTGCGACGGCGAATCGCCGCTGACGAATTCCGGAAAGCGCTTTTCGATCGCATCGAGGCGCTGACGCAGGGCGTCGTATTCGGCGTCGGTCACGGTGGGCGCGTCGTCCTGATAGTAGCGCTCGTTGTGTCCCTCGATCTCGAGCGACAGCCGCATGTGCTCGACCTTGGCCTGCGCCTTGGTGAGATCGGCGACGTCGCGAAGCGGTCTGGATTTTGCTGCTCTTGCCATGGTGCTTGGATACGACGGAGCGGGCGGGAGGGTAAAGGCAGGTTGGACGCTTTGTTCCCCGGATGCTGCGCGGCGCGGAGCGGCGTTACACGTCGCACCGCGTCCGGGACACAGAGGTCAGGCCGTCGCGGCCTTGAGCAGCCGGTCCGCGGCCGCCCGCGCCTCGGCGGTGATCTCGGCGCCGGCGAGCATGCGGGCGATCTCCTCGCGGCGGTGGTCGGCGGCCAGCGCATTGACGCGGGTGGCGACGCGCTTGCCCTTGTCCAGGGCGTCCTTGGAGATCAGGAGATGCTGGTCCGCCCGCGCGGCGACCTGCGGGGCGTGAGTCACGGCCATCACTTGGACCTTGCCGGCAAGCCGCGCCAAGCGCCCGCCGATGGCGTCAGCGACCGCGCCGCCGACGCCGGTGTCGATTTCGTCGAAGACGAGCGTCGGCGCCGAGCCGCGGTCGGACAGCACGACCTTGAGCGCCAGCAGGAAGCGCGAGAGCTCGCCGCCCGAGGCGACCTTCATCATCGGCCCCGGCTTGGTGCCCGGATTGGTCTGCACCCAGAACTCGACGCGGTCGAACCCTTGCGGGCCCGGCGCGGCCTCGTCGGTCGCGACCTGGGTCATGAACTTTGCGCGTTCGAGCTTGAGCGGTGCGAGCTCGGCGTTGACCGCCTTGTTGAGCTTCTCCGCCGATTTCTGCCGCGCCAGCGACAGCTTCTTGGCAGCAGCGGCATAGAGCGCGTCGGCCTCGATCGCGGCCTGCTCCAGCTTCTTCAAGCGCGAGGCGCCTGCATCGATCAGCACGACGTCGGCGGCGTATTGGGCGGCCAGCGCCGCCAGCAGGTCGACCGGGGTCGAATATTTGCGCGAGGCGGCGCGCAGTGCGAACAGCCGCTCCTCGATGCGTTCGAGCTCGGCCGGATCGAAATCGGTTGCGGCAAGCGCGGCCAGCAGATGCTGGTCGGCTTCCTCCAGCGCATTGATCGCGATGTCGATCGCCTTCACCGCTGGCTCGACCAGCGCCGGCGAATTGACGCCACGGCGCTCCAACCGGCGCACCGCGGCCGAGAGGGCAGCGACCGGCGAGTGATTGCCGCCGACCGCCTCCTGCGCCTCGCGCAGATCGGAGGCGATCTTCTCGCCCTGCATCATCGTGGTGCGGCGCGAGGCGAGCGAGGTCTCTTCGCCCTCCTTCGGCGCGAGCTGCTTCAGCTCGTCGGAGGCATGACGCAGATAATCGGCCTCGCGCGCGGCGCGCTCCATGCCGGCGCGATGCTCTTCCAGCGTGGTATTGGCGGTGCGGCGTGCGTCCCACAGCGCCTCAACCGCGGTGACGTCCTTCTCGAGGCCGGCAAAGGCATCGAGCAGGCGGCGGTGGGTGGCAGCATCGACCAGCGCGCGCTCGTCGTGCTGGCCGTGGATCTCGACCAGGGCGGCGCCGACCGCCTTCAGCGTCTGCACGCTGATCGACTGATCGTTGATGAAGGCGCGGGTGCGGCCGTCGGCGAGCTGGACGCGGCGGAGAATCATCTCACCGGTGTCCTCCAAGCCGTTCTCGGCGAGGATCTTCGCTGCGGGGTGATTCTTGGGGATATCGAAGACGGCGGTCACCTGCCCCTGCTCCGCACCGTGGCGCACGAGGCCGGCGTCGCCGCGGCCGCCGAGCGCCAGTGCAAAGGCATCAAGCAGGATGGATTTGCCCGCACCGGTCTCGCCGGTCAAAACCGCAAGGCCGGTGGCGAATTCGATATCGAGCCGTTCGATCAGGACGATGTCACGGATCGACAGACGCGCCAGCATGGAACCAAATTTCCTAGCCGAGGCCCATCTTCTTGAAGGTCTTGCTGATCCAGGACCCCTGATTCTCGCTCGGTTCGAGACCACCCGATTTTACAAGATTATAGGCGTCCTTGTACCAGCGGCTGTCAGGAAAATTGTGGCCAAGCACAGCGGCCGCGGTTTGCGCCTCGCCGACGATGCCGATCGCCAGATAGGCCTCAGTGAGCCGGAACAGCGCCTCCTCGACGTGGCGCGTGGTCTGGTACTGCGTGACGACGGTCTTGTAGCGGTTGATCGCTGCCGTGAAGTCACGCTTCTGCGCGTAATAGCGGCCGACGTTCATTTCCTTGCCGGCGAGCTGGTCGCGCGCACCCTCGATCTTGGCCTTGGCGGAGGTCGCGTATTCGGAGGTCGGATATTTGCGCACCACCTCCTCCAGGGAGGCGATCGCCTTCTCGGTGCGGCTCTGGTCGCGGCTGATGTCCGGAATCTGGTCGTAATGCGAGGCGGCGATCAGATATTGCGCGTAGGCCGCGTCGGGGCTGCCGGGGTGCAGCGTGACGTAGCGGGTGGCCGCGCCGATGCAGCCGTCGTAGTCGCCGCCCTGGTAGGACGCATAGGCGGACATCAGCAGCGATTTGCGGGCCCAATCGGAATAAGGATGCTGGCGGTCGACCTCTTCGAACTTCTTGTTCGCCGCCTTCATGTCCTTCTTCTCGTTCATGAGGTACAGGCCCTCATTGTAGATCTTGTCGGCGGGCTCCTCGACGAAGGTGTCGTCCTTGGCGGTGAATTTGTCCCAGAGCGAACCGGTGCCGCAGCCGGCCAGCGGCAGCGCGAGCATGATGAAGGTGACAGCCTGAAGCATCCCGCGGACGAGAGGCGAGATCGAGAGATATCCGCGCGTCATACGCTGTGCCGACATGAGTATTGCCCTGACGCCCTGTGATGCGGTGCCCGCCCGCCCGTGAACCCCGTCACCGGCGCGAAATGTAGCCGTGGCGCCTGCCATGCGACCACGTCGATGTAACCGAAAAACGATCGTTAACCCACCGGATAGGCAGGCATTCCGCCCGGATTAAGGCGAAACCGCCGCAATGCTAGCCGATCATGGTTACCAGGAGTTTCCCGGAGGAAAGTCGCCGCCGCACACCGCGCAGGCCGAACTCGTCAGGACACGTCCGGCCCGTAGGCCGCAGCGACCCGGCCGCCGACGATGCCGCGACCAACCTCGGCCACGGGACGGGAGGTGCGGCGGACGGCCTCGCCCTCGACCACACGCCAGGCGGTACGGTCGGCGAGAAGCGCCGTGAGGACGGCGTGGTTGAGCTTGTGGCCGCCACGCACCGAGCGATAGGCGCCGAGCAGTGGCAGGCCGGCCAGCGCGAGGTCGCCGATCACGTCCAGCACCTTGTGGCGCGCACATTCGTCGGCGTAGCGCAGGCCCTCAGTGTTGAGCAGCCGCTCGTCGTCGAACACGACGGTGTTGTCGAAGGAGGCGCCGAGCGCGTAGCCAGCGCTCCAGAGCCGGGCGACGTCGCACATCTGACCGAAGGTGCGAGCCCTGCCGACTTCGCGGCGGAAACGCTCCGCGCTGAGCTCGAAGGCGTAGCTCTGCTGGCCGATGACGGGGTTGGTGAAGTCGATCTCGACCTCGACGCGGAACCCGTTGGCATAGGGCCGGATCTCGCCGAAGGAGTCACCGATCTTGACCGAGATCGGCTTCAAAATCTGGATGAAGCGGCGCTGCGCCGGCTGGGTGACGATGCCGGCCTGATCGATCGCGGCAATGAAGGCTGCGGCGCTACCGTCCATGATCGGTACTTCCGGACCGTCGATCTCGATGGTGGCGTTATCGACGCCCATGCCCCGCAGCGCAGCGAGCACGTGCTCAGCGGTGGAGACGAGCGGCCCGTTGCGATCGCCGAGGACCGTGGCAAGGTCGGTCGCGATCACCTGATCGGCGGTCGCCTGAACTTCGCGGTCACTTCCCTCAAGGCCGGTGCGGACAAAAAGAATACCTGCGTCGACAGGCGCAGGCCCCAGCGTGAGAGTGACGGGAAGACCGGAATGAACGCCGACGCCGGCCACGGTGGCTTGCGCACGAAGCGTTGTTTGCCGGCTAAATTTCATCAGGAACCGCCCCACTACGACCCACTAGCGACTTATACTTGCGCGAACCGAGCGGCCAAGGCCGCCGTCCGAATCCGTATCCCCAAGTCACGCCAAACCATAGTCACGGCCTCAAACAGCGCCAACTCACGCTTTTTTACCGATTGTTACCCCAAACCTGCCGTATTCGCGCCAAGGCTTAACCAAATTGCGCCGAGATTTCGGACCGTTACCGGCAGTTTTACTGAACCACCGGATACGTAATTAATGATTTAAAATCAGTTGCTTGCCTGCGCAATCCGGGCATGCGTTGGAGAAAAGGAAAGGTCCCAGCGAGCATCTCGCCGGGACCTTTTTTCGTCTGCCTTATTGTAACAATCCTCACGTCGCCTGCCGCCGCAGGAAGGCCGGGATATCAAGATGGTCGTCGCCCTGTGGCGCCGGTGCAACAGGCGCCGGGCGGCCGTGCATGTCCAGGCCCTGAGGCGCGGGACGGCGGGCATACTCGGATACCGGCTCGCTGGCTGCGATCTGCTGCGCGACGGTCTTCTGCGGACGGCGATCGGGCAGCGGCGGCATCGCGGGACCGGCGGTACGGGCGGCGACCGGCGGCTCGCTCTCCTCGTCGCGGCGGCCGAGGCCGACATTGGCGAGGCGCTGCAGCAGCGACAGGCGGGTCTTCTGAGGGGTCTCTTCTTCCGCCTCGCCGCGGGCCTGGCGAAGCTCGGCCTGGGCCGGCATCGGCAGCTCCTCGATTCGCGGCATCCGCGGCGCACGGACCGGCGGACGCTCGGCCTGCGGCGGGATGAAGTTCTCCGGCATCATCGGCTCCTGCATGGCGACCGGGGCCATCTCGGGCTCCGGGAACAGGGTCGGCTTCTGCGCGATCGGGCGCACGGTGACGTCGCCATAGGTCTGCGGCGCGGGCGCCTGCGGAACTTCCGAGACGGCAGCGGCGATAGCGGCGAGCGCGGCGCGTTCGACGTTCGGCCGCGGAGCGGCCGGCGCGGCAGCGACCGGTGCGGCCGGGATCTGCGATTCCAGCTTCTGGGCGCGTTCGGCCAGACGCTGGTTGTCGGCGCGCAGACGCGCGGTCAGGTCGGCGAGACGGCTCTCGGCAGCGGCGGCCGGAGCGGCGGGAGCCTGCTGCATCTGCTGCGGCGCGGCGTTCGCGACCGGAGCAGAGGTCGCCTGGCTGTTGCGGGCGATCGCGGCCTGCTCGATGCCGGTGGCAACGACCGAGACGCGGATCAGGCCGTCGAGCGCTTCGTCGAAGGTGGCGCCGACGATGATGTTGGCGTCCTGATCGACTTCCTCGCGGATGCGGGTCGCGGCTTCGTCCACCTCGAACAAGGTGAGGTCCTTGCCGCCGGTGATCGAGATGAGCAGGCCCTTGGCGCCCTTCATCGAGCTGTCGTCGATCAGCGGGTTGGCGATCGCGGCTTCCGCAGCCGTCAGCGCGCGCTTGTCGCCGGAGGCCTCGCCCGTGCCCATCATCGCCTTGCCCATCTCGCGCATGACAGCGCGGACGTCGGCGAAGTCGAGGTTGATCAGGCCTTCCTTGACCATCAGGTCCGTGATGCAGGCCACGCCGGAGTAGAGCACCTGGTCGGCCATCGCGAAGGCGTCGGCGAAGGTGGTCTTCTCGTTGGCGACCCGGAACAGGTTCTGGTTCGGGATGATCAGGAGCGTGTCGACGACCTTGTGCAGCTCGTTGATGCCGGCTTCGGCGGTGCGCATGCGGCGGCCGCCTTCGAAGTGGAACGGCTTGGTGACGACGCCGACGGTGAGGATGCCCATGTCGCGCGCGGTCTTGGCGATGACGGGAGCAGCGCCAGTGCCGGTGCCGCCGCCCATGCCGGCGGTGACGAACACCATGTTGGCGCCCGAGAGATGGTCGCGCAGCTCGTCGATGACTTCTTCCGCGGCGGCAGCGCCGACGTTCGGCTGCGAACCCGCGCCCAACCCTTGCGTGACCGCCGTGCCCATCTGCACGATGCGCTGCGCCTTCGACATCGTCAGCGCCTGCGCGTCGGTGTTGGCGACCACGAAGTCGACGCCCTGCAGGCCCGCCGTGATCATGTTGTTGACGGCGTTGCCGCCGGCGCCGCCGACGCCGAACACGGTGATGCGGGGCTTCAGTTCGTGAATATCAGGAACATTGATGCTGATGGTCATGGTTGCCTCTCGATCACGCGCGCGTGGGTTCGCCCCGGCCACCGGCCGCGGGAGTTGGTGAAAATGAGAAATTGCGGAAAGCGATCATCAGAAGCCCTCGCGTAGCCATCGTCCGACCCTTCCGAAATATCCGCCGGTTCCTGTCCTGACCTGCTGCCGCGTATGCCGCGGTTCGACATGTTCCTGGTGAACATATTGCGGGTAGACCAGAAGTCCGGCCGGCACCGCGAACGCGGCGTTCTTCGCCTCGTTGGGCAGCCGGCCGAAACCAAGCGGACGTCCGACCCGCACGGGCCGGCCGAAAATGCGTGTGCCGAGCTCGACGAGGCCGGTGAGCTGGGAGGCGCCGCCCGAGAGCACGACGCGGCCGTTCGGCTCTGAGGCGAAGGGCGAATCCTTCAGCTTGTCCCGAACCATTTCGAAGACTTCCTCGGCACGGTGCTTGACGATGTTGGCGATGGTGGCGCGAGAAACGATCTGCGGCAGATCCTGCTCGTCACCGGCTGTCGGTACAGACATCAGCTCACGCGAGTCCGATCCGCCGGTGATGACGGTCCCGTATAACGTCTTGATTCGCTCGGCATCGGCAATGGTCGCGGAGAGTCCGCGCGCGAGATCCATCGTGATGTGTTGCCCGCCGACCGCAAAACCGGCCGCATGCACGAAGCGGCCGCCGGAATAGACCGCCATCGTGGTGGTGCCCGCGCCCATCTCGACGACGGCAGCGCCGAGATCGGCCTCGTCGTCGGTCAGCACCGACAGGCCGGCCACATAGGGGCTCGCCGCCATGGCTTCGACATTGATGTGGCAGCGTTCCACCGCGAGCATCAGGTTCCGCGCCACGGTGGCGTCGCAGGTGACGACGTTCATGTCGACGCCGAACTGGTGCGCGACCATGCCGCGGGGATCGCGAATGCCCTTGACGCCATCGAGGGTGTAGCCGACCGGCAGCGCGTGCAGCACGGTGCGGCCCTCGCCGGTGGCGTGGCGCATGCCGGTGGAGGTGACGCGGCTGACGTCAGCCGGCGTCACGGCGCCGCCGCGGATGTCGGCGGCGGCCTCGACCAGCTGACCGGAAACCCGGCCGCCGGACACCGACAGCAGCACGGACTCGACCCGCACCTTGGCCATCTTCTCCGCAAGCCCGACGGCCTGGCGCACCGCCTGCTCGCATTCGCCGAGATCGACCACCGCGCCGGCTTTCATGCCGCGCGACTGGATCTGGCTGTAACCGATCAGTTCCACCGCATGGGTGCGGCCGCGCAGCGCATCGCTCGGCGCCGACGGCTTCAGCCGCGCGATCATGCAGGCGATCTTGCTGGTGCCGATGTCGAGGCAGGCGACCAGGCCGCCGCGCTTGTGCGGCATCTGGCGGGTCTTCGGCGTCTGGGTGCGATCAAGACCGGTCATGCAGCGTCCCCGGCCTTCTTTTTCTTCTTGTCTTTGAACTGATCTTCGCGCGCCTTGGCGGCGTCGTCGGACAGCTGCACCACCAGACGGTCGGGCAGGCGCATGTCCACAGCGACGATGTCACGCGAGAACAGCCGGTCTTCCTTGTCGAGCCTGGACAGCATCGCCAGCGCATTGCCGACGTCCTGCTCGGGCAGGCGAATGTCGAGACCGTCCTTGAGCCTGAGGTTCCAGCGCCGCTCGCCGACATAGATCGCGGCCTTGGTCACCGCATTGACCTGCGGATAGCGCCCCAGCAGCGCCAGGAAATCGCGCGCCTGGGTGTCGGCGCCCTTGCCGACCACGAGCGGCAGGGACAGGAACCGGCGCGAGACATAGGGCTCGAGCACGGCGCCGTCCTCGGCGATGACGGAGAGGCGGCCGCCCTCCTGCCACAGCGCAAAGGCCTGGCGCTCGGTGATGTCGATCATCAGCCGGCCCGGATAGAGCTTCAGCACGGTCGCGTCCGCAATCCAGGCATTGGCCTTGAGCTTCTCGCGCACCACGTCGGCATCGAGGAAGAGCAGCGAGGAGCGGCCGCTGACGCCGCCGATCGCGAGGATCTCGTCCTGGCTGAGCTGCTTGCGGCCGTTGATCACGACGGAGGTGATGCGGAAGCCGGCGGAATTGGCCATCGCGTTGCGGGCATCGCTGACCGCCGTGATGAAATCCTGCAGATGGCCGCCCCTGACGATGCCGAAGCCGCAGCTTCCGATCAGCAGCAGCGCGGTCATGGCGATCCCGACCCGGCGCGGCGCATAGCGCTCGACCAGCGCGACGATGCGCGGCGGCGGCTCGCGCTCGATGACGGGCTTGGCTTTGGCCTTGATCTTGGCCTTGGCGGCAGCACGCTTCTCGGCACGCCTGTCCTGCACCCACTCGCGCAGAAGCACGACCGCTCCGATAGCGGCCGCCTTCAGGTCAGCTTGGGGCCTCAGCGATCTCAGAAACGACCGGGTGAGGCTTCCTGCACCATCCATTGCACGAGCTCGTCAACAGTTTGCCCGCGACATCGCGCGGGTCCTGGCGAACATGACGTCTCGGACGTGCCGGGCCGGGTCAGCAGACGAAGCCTCTCCCTTTAAAGCGTTCGCTGAAGGTGACATCACCCGCCACAGCTCACGCGCCGGCAGCCAAAGCGCCATATGCGCCGCCAGCGTTAACCTTCGGATGTCCTGGTAAACAAAAGGTAAAGTTCGTTAACGACTTGCGCTTTTTGCCCAAGCCTGTGAGGCATTTATGCCGCAATGTCCGGCATTTTACCGGTTTTGGGTTCCAAAACGGCCTGTTTTGGCCGTCCGGCCGTTAACCAGTCCTAATTATTTCCGCACGCCACGCCCGGCGAGCTCGACCAGGCCGCGCAGGAAGTCGACGAATGCGATGCCCTCGGCTTTCAGCGCCTTGGGGTAGAGCGATGACTTGGTCAGTCCGGGCAGCGTGTTGGTTTCGAGATAGACGAGGCCCTTGGGCGAGACGATGAAGTCCGAACGGGAATAGCCGGTGCAGGACATCGCCCGGTGCGCCAGCATGGCCTGTTCCTTGAGCGCGGCGGTAATCTCGGGCGCGAACCGGCCGGGACATATCTCCTGGGTCGACTTCAGGAGATATTTCGCCGCGTAGTCGAAATTGCCCTCGCCCGGAATGATCTCGATCGGCGGCAGCGAGATGATCGACCCATCAGCGCGCTCCAGCACGCCGCAAGTCGCCTCGACGCCGGCGATGTAGGGCTCGATCACATACTCCTCGTGCTTGGCCGCATTGCGGACCGCAACGAGATCCTGCTTGGCGTTGACGAAGATCAGGCCGTAGCTCGAGCCGTCGCGCGCGGGCTTGGCGATCAGCCTTCCATATTCGGCGAACGCTTCGTCGATATTCTCAAGCGCAACGTTTTCTGGCGGCGTCACCCCGCCGAGCGCCGCAAAATGCTTGGCCGCGATCTTGTCGAAGGCGAGATGCGAGGACGCCGAGCCCGAGCCGGTGAACGGCACGCCGCGCGCTTCGCACATCACCTGCAATTCGCCGTTCTCGGCGCGACCGCCATGCAGGCCGAGCACCAGCACGCGACCTTCGGCCTGGGCCTGGTCGAGCGCCTGCGCCAGCGGAATGCCGCGCGTGCCCGGCTTGAACTCGTCTTCGAACGGACGGGCATGTTCGAGCAACTGCTTGGACTGGACGACATGCACCTTGTCCTCAACGTCCCACCACCAGAGATCGGCCTCGGGCAGCGCCTGATGCAGCGCCTGGGCCGAGGCAACCGAAACCAGACGCTCGCGGTTGGAGCCGCCGAAGAGGATGGTGATGCGCATGTTCATAGTTACCTATCTGCTTCGTCATTTCGGGATGCGCCGCAAGGCGCAGGCCCGGAATGACACTCACGCGGAAACCCCGATCCGCTTGATTTCCCAGTGCAGCTCAATTCCGGAATTCGCCTTCACGCGCTCGCGCACGGTCTCGCCCAGCGTCTCGATGTCGTGCGCGGTGGCATCGCCCGTGTTGATCAGGAAATTGCAGTGCATCTCCGAGACCTGCGCGCCGCCGACGCGCAGGCCGCGGCAGCCGGCGGCATCCACCAGCTTCCAGGCGGAATGGCCGGGCGGATTCTTGAAGGTCGAGCCGCCGGTCTTCTCGCGGATCGGCTGCGCGGTCTCGCGGTGGTTTTGCACCTCCGCCATCCGCGCGCGGATCGCATCGATATCCCTGATCTCGCCGCGGAAGCGCGCGGAGGTGAAGATGATGGAAGGATCGACGCCGCTGTTGCGGTAGACGAATTTCATCTCGGCGTTGGAGAAGGTGTGCTTGGTGCCGTCGCACCCGACGCCGCGCGCCTCGATCAGCACGTCCTTGGTCTCACCGCCATTGGCGCCCGCGTTCATGCGCAGCGCGCCGCCGATGGTGCCGGGAATGCCGAAGTAGAATTCGAGCCCACCGATGTTGGCGGAAGCCGCAACTTCCGCCACGCGCTTGTCGAGCGCGGCAGCCCCCGCGGTGACGATGTCACCATTCGCAGTGGCTTCGCCGAAAGCGCGCGGCGCAAGGCGGATCACCACGCCCGCAATGCCGCCGTCACGCACGATTAGATTGGAGCCGACGCCGACGACATAGACGGGAATGTCGTTCGTCAGATGCGCGAGGAAATAAGCGAGATCGTCCTCATCCGCCGGCGTGAACAGCACCTGCGCGGGACCACCGACGCGAAACCAGGTCAGCTCGGCCAGCGACTGGTTCGCCAGCAGCCGGCCGCGCAAGTTTGGCATCGCGGCTTTGAGCGAGGGCGTGATGTCGGGGAAACTCATCGCACGCCCTCAAGTGAGGCGGGCAAGCTTTCTCCGTTCCCTCCCCCCTTGCGGGGGAAGGTTAGGGAGAGGGGTAGCCACATGGGCGGTGATCGATGATGACCCGACATCCGCTCGCTCACCCCAGCGCCTTCAATTCGCCGGGCAGCGCATACGCCCATTGAGTAATGTTACCCGCGCCGAGGCACACGACGAGATCGCCCCACTTCGCGAGGCCCTTGACGATACCGGCAAGTTCCGAGGACTGCGGCAGCGGCACGACCTCGCGATGGCCGTGCGCGCGCAGGCCCGCGACGAAATGATCGCGGTCGATGCCATCAATCGGCGCCTCGCCGGCGGCGTAGACGTCCGCGACGATCACCGCATCCGCATCGTTGAAGCAGGTGCAAAATTCCTCGAACAGCGATTGCAGGCGGGTGTAGCGATGCGGCTGCACCACGGCGATGATCTTGCCGTTGGTGGATTCCCGCGCCGCCTTCAGCACCGCCGCAATCTCGACCGGGTGATGGCCGTAATCGTCGATCACGGTGACGCCGTTCCATTCGCCGGTCTTGGTGAAGCGCCGCTTGACGCCGCCGAAGCCGGCAATCGCCTTGCGGATCGCCTCGTCCGACACGCCAAGCTCGCGCGCAACCGCAATCGCAGCCGTCGCGTTGGAGGCATTGTGGCGGCCCGGCATCGGCAGCATCAAATCCGGAATCTCGTGCACGGCGCCGGTCTTGCGATCGCGGAGCGCGACCTTGAATTTCGATCCGCCGCCCATCGGCGTGAGGTCAAGCAGCCGCACGTCGGCCTGCGGATTCTCGCCATAAGTAATGATGCGGCGATCCTCGATTTTGCCCACGAGGCTTTGCACCACGGGATGATCGATGCACATCACGGCGAAGCCGTAGAACGGCAGGTTTTCGACGAGATGCCGGAACGCGTCCTGCACGGCGTCAAACGTCTTGAAGTGATCGAGATGCTCGGGGTCGACATTGGTGACGATCGCCACGTCGGTCGGCAGCTTCAGGAACGTGCCGTCGCTCTCGTCGGCTTCCACCACCATCCAGTCGCCGGCGCCGAGCCGCGCGTTGGAGCCATAGGCGTTGATGATGCCGCCGTTGATCACGGTGGGATCGAGCCCGCCGGCATCGAGCAGCGTTGCGACCATCGTGGTGGTCGTGGTCTTGCCATGCGTGCCGGCGATCGCCACGCAGCTCTTCAGCCGCATCAGCTCGGCCAGCATCTCGGCGCGGCGCACCACGGGAATGCGCCGTTCGCGCGCCGCCATCAGCTCCGGATTGTCGCGCTTGATCGCGGTGGAGACCACGACGACCTCCGCACCGTCGACATTCTCGGCCTTGTGGCCGACCGACACCTTCGCGCCCTTCTTGCGCAGGCGGTCGAGATTGTAATTGTCGGAGGCGTCCGAGCCCTGCACGGCATAGCCGAGATTGACCAGCACCTCGGCGATACCGCTCATGCCGATCCCGCCGATCCCGACGAAGTGGATGGGTCCGATCTCGCGCGGCAGTCTCATGCTCTGTTCCCTGACCTTGCCGCCGGAAAAGGCGGCATCTGGCGAAGGTCACGGCCAAATCAGCCGCGCCGTCGTTACTGGATGCCCCGCTTTAGAAGGCGAAGACAAGGGCTTTTTCGCGTCAGATTCCAGCGACTTTGACCACCAGATCGGCCAGCCGCTCGGCGGCATCGAGCCGGCCGGCGCTGCGGGCCGCCTGCGCCATGGCCGCGAGGCGCGCGGGCTCGGCGGCGAAGGCGGAGATCTCGGACGCCAGGCGATCGGAGGTGAACTCGGTCTGCGGGATGCGGATGGCGCCGTCGACCTTGGCCAGCACGCCGGCATTGGCGAACTGGTCCTGGTCGATCGAGCCGGGCAGCGGCACCAGGATCGAGGGCCGGCCGATCGCGGCGAGCTCGGCCACGGTGCCGGCGCCGGAGCGCGACACCACCAGATGGTTCGAGGCAAGCCGCGCCGGCAAATCGGTGAAGAACGGCGCGAGCTCGGCATTGATCTTGAGCTTGTCGTAGACCGCGCGCACGCGGGTCATGTCCTCGTCGCGGACCTGCTGGGTGAGGACGAGCCGGCTCCACAGCGCGGGCTCGAGCCGCTCGATCGCACCCGGCACGATGTCGGCCATGATGCGCGCGCCCTGGCTGCCGCCGACGACCAGCAGACGCAGCGGTCCGTTCGCTTCAGGCGCGGCATAGGGCACGGCAGCTGCGGCAAGGACGGCCGGCCGCATCGGCGTGCCGACCGTCGTGGTCTTGCCGGCCAGCGCCGGATCGCGGTCGAGCACGCCCGGCAGCGACGTCGCGATGGCGCGAACGCGGCTCGACAGAAAGCGGTTGGCGCGGCCGAGCACGGCATTGGCGTCGTGGAGAATGCTGGGCACGCCGGCGAACTTTGCCGCAACCAGCGGCGGCAGCGTCGGGTAGCCGCCGAAGCCGATGACGGCAGCGGGCTTCAACCGCTTGATCAGGCTGTAAGCCGAGAGCGTGCCGGTCGCGAGCGTGAGGCCGGCATAGGCAAGCTGAAGCGGATTGCGGCCGCGCGCGGTCTCGCTCGCGACGACGTCGATCATGTCCTTGGTGAACAGCCCGCTATAGCGCAGCGCGCGCTCGTCCGTGACGAGGCGAACGCGAAAGCCGCGCCGGATCAGCTCGACGCCGAGCGCCTCGGCCGGAAACAGATGGCCGCCGGTACCGCCCGCGGCGAGAAGAATCAGGGGGGACGTGTCCATGGAGACGCCTTTTACAAGGTCTTTCTCGTCATTGCGAGCGAAGCGAAGCAATCCAGACTACCTCGGCGGAGACAGTCTGGGTTGCTTCGTCGCTTCGCTCCTCGCAATGACGACTTAGGCGTAACTCCGCATCGCGTCGGCGTGGCCGCTGGCCTCGACCTCGGTGCGCGGGCGCAGGCGCGTCAGCGCCAGCATCATGCCGACGCCATAGGCGAGCGACACGATCGAGGAGCCGCCGTAGGAGATGAACGGCAGCGTCATGCCCTTGGCGGGGATGAGCTGGAGATTCACCGACATGTTGATCGCCGCCTGCACGCCGAACAGGATCGCAAGGCCCGATGCTGCAAAGCGCGAGAACATGTCCTCGTTGGCATAGGCGCGCGACAGCGTGCGGATGACGACGAAGGCGAACAGCGCCAGCATGGCGAGGCAGAGGATGATGCCGAACTCTTCGGCGGCGACCGCAAACACGAAGTCAGTGTGGCTGTCCGGAAGGCTGCGTTTGGCGATGCCCTCGCCCGGCCCGAGGCCGAACCAGCCGCCATTGTAGAAGGCCTCCATGGCGGTATCGACCTGGAAGGTGTCGCCGGAGGCCGGATTCATGAAGCGCTTGATGCGGCCGGCAACGTGCGGAACGAACAGATAGGCGCTGAACAGGCCGGCGGCGGCAGCGCCGGCGAGGCCGAATACCCAGATCATGCGCATGCCCGCGATGAAGAACAGCGAGCCCCATACCATCAGGATCAGCATGGTCTGGCCGAAGTCCGGCTCCATCACCAGCAGCGACACCAGCATCAGCAGCAGCACCAGCGCCATCGAGGTCGCCGGCATCTCCGGCCGCTTGGTCGATTCCGCGAACAGCCAGGCGGCGATGACGACGAAGGACGGTTTTGCGATCTCGGAGGCCTGGATGTTGACGCCGAGCAGCGTGATCCAGCGCCGCGAGCCCTTCACCTCGGGGCCGATCGCGAGCGTCACCACGATCAGGATGATGCTGATGGTGAAGATGATCAGCGCGCTGCGGCGGATCGCGCGCGGCGACAGGAAGGACACCCCGAGCAGCACCAGACAGGACGGCGCCAGGAACATCACGTGGCGGCTGAAGAAATGGAAGGGATCGAGCCCGATGCGGGTCGCGACCGGCGGGCTCGCCGCCAGCGACAGGATGACGCCGGTCAGCATCAACACCAGGACCGCGCCGAGCAGCGGCTTGTCGACGGTCCACCACCACTCGGAAAAGGGGGTGCGTTCTTCACGGGAGAGCATGGGCGGCCGCTTTCGGACAGAGGTCCGTCCATTGGTCGCCGAGGTTGGTTACCGGGGGGTTAAGGAAATGGGGTTGATTGGAATTGTAGGATGGGTCGAGCGAAGCGAAACCCATCAATTCGGAGGGGGACGCGATGGGTTTCGCTTCGCTCGACCCATCCTACAGGTCTCATCGCGCTATTCGTAATTGATCGTGATATCCCCGGCGCGCTGATCGCGCTTGTAGACCTGGTCTGGCTCGGGAATGAAACCGATCCTGACGGCCCGTTCACTGCTCCAGGCGACAACAACCTCAAGATGCCCGCGCACGCTGACGAAGGTCGGCGTGCTCTCGGGCGAGAACGTCCGGCCGCGAGCTATGATGCTGGCTTGCGTGCTGTCGGGCACCGTCACCCCGCACGACTTCCAGACCACGACAACCAATTGGCTACCGCTTGGCGAGGCAAAAGCGCGCTGGCGAACGACGCGGCACGCGCCGAACTGATGCATAACGTTGTCAACGAGGACGACGCCGAGGAAACCGACCGGAACAGCGAGAGCAGCGACAATTCCGATCCAGCGTCGCCGCGACATTACACCACCGGCTTCACACCCGGCAGCGCCTGCACCAGCTCGCGGAACCTGGTGCCGCGGATCTCGAAGTTGCGGTACTGGTCGAACGACGCGCAGGCCGGCGACAGCAGCACGACTGCGTCGGCGAGGCCGGATGCTTCCGCATCGCGCGCGGCGTGCTCGGCCGCAACATCCAGCGTCTGGCTGATCTCGTGCGCGACCTCGCTGCCGAGCGTTCCCGAAAACTCCTGCGCGGCCTCGCCGATCAGATAGGCCTTGCGGATGCGCGGGAAGAAGCCGGTCAGGCTGGTGATGCCGCCCGCCTTCGGCTTGCCGCCGGCGATCCAGAAGATGTCGGCGAAGGATGACAGCGCATGGGCGGTGGCATCCGCATTGGTGCCCTTGGAATCGTTGACGAACAGCACGCTGCCGCGGCGGCCGACCTGTTCCATGCGATGCGCGAGGCCGGGAAAGCTGCGCAACCCGTTCTGCAGCACGTCGAGGCTGATGCCCATCGCGAGCGCGGCAGCGGCGGCGCAGGCCGCGTTTTGCGCATTGTGCTGGCCGCGCAACGAGCCGATGCCGCCGAGTTTTGCGACCTCGCTGCGCGCGCCGCCCGCGGTGCGCATGATGGTGCCGTGCTCGACATGAATGCCGCTCGCCAGCGGATTCCTGACGGAGATCCGCACCACATTCTTGCCGGCCCGATCGAGCCGGTCGGCGATATCGCGGCAATAGCCGTCATCGACACCGACGATCGAGGTGCCGCCGGCCTGCACCCCGGCAACGAGGCGCTCTTTCACCGCGGCGTAGTGCTCGATCGTGCCGTGGCGATCGATGTGATCCTCGCTGACATTCAGCAGAATCCCGACGGAGGGATCGAGCGAGGGCGTGAGGTCGATCTGGTAGGACGACATCTCGATGACGTGGACGCGGCCCATGCGCGGCGGCTCCAGCGACAGGATCGCGGTACCGATATTGCCGCCCATCTGGGTGTCGTAGCCGGCGACCTTGGTCAGATGCGCGATCAGCGCAGTCGTGGTCGATTTGCCGTTGGTGCCGGTGATGGCGACGAACGGTGCGTTGGGCGCGTGCCGCCGCCGCTCGCGGCAGAACAGCTCGATGTCGCCGATCGCCTCGACACCCGCCTCGCGCGCCTTCAGCACGCTCCAGTGCGGCACCGGATGGGTCAGCGGCACGCCGGGCGCGAGCACGAGGGCTGCGAAATTCGCCCAGGAGACGTTGCGCAGATCGGCAGTGATGAAACCGGCCTGCGCGGCTTTGGCGAGGTTCTCGGCATTGTCGTCGGCGGCGATCACCTCAGCGCCGCCGGCCTTCAGCGCGTGGCAGGAGGCGAGCCCCGAGCCGCCGAGGCCGAACACCGCGACCGTCTTGCCGGCGAAGGATGTGACGGGGATCATCGTGGTACCGTCAGCGCAGCTTCAGGGTGGAGAGGCCGGCGAGCGCCAGCATCACCGAGATGATCCAGAACCGGATCACGATCTGCGGCTCGGTCCAGCCGAGCTGCTCGAAATGGTGATGGATCGGCGCCATCTTGAAGATGCGCTTGCCCGTCAGCTTGAACGACACCACCTGCACGATGACGGAGACCGCCTCCAGCACGAACAGGCCGCCGATCACCGCGAGCACGATCTCGTGCTTCACCGCCACCGCGATGGCACCGAGCATGCCGCCGAGCGCGAGCGAGCCGGTGTCGCCCATGAAGATCGAGGCCGGCGGCGCGTTGAACCAGAGGAAGCCCAGACCGGCGCCCAATAGCGCGCCGCACAGCACGGCAAGTTCGCCGGTGCCCGCGACATATTTGATCTGGAGATAGTCGGCGAACACGGCGTTGCCGGCGAGATAGGCGATCATCGCAAAGCTCGCGGTCGCGATCATCACCGGCACGATGGCGAGGCCGTCGAGACCATCGGTGAGGTTCACCGCGTTGCCGGCGCCGACGACGACGAAGGCACCGAAGATGACGAAGAACCAGCCGAAATGCAGCACGGTGTCCTTCAGGAACGGAATCGTCAGCGCGGTCGATGCGGGATCGCGGCTCAGCCGCACCAGGGCGTAGCAGGCCACCAGCGCGATCGCCGCCTCGATCAGCAGGCGCAGCTTGCCGCCGAACCCGGTCGTGGTCTGCTTGGTCACCTTGAGGTAATCGTCATAGAAGCCGACGAAGCCGAAACCGAGAGTCACGGCCAGCACGATCCAGACATAGGGATTGAGCGGATTGGCCCACAGCACGGTGCCGACCGTGAGGCCGGACAGGATCATCAGCCCGCCCATGGTGGGCGTGCCCTTCTTGCTGAGATGCGATTGCGGGCCGTCGGTGCGGATCGGCTGGCCCTTGCCCTGGCGGATGCGTAAGTGATCGATGATCCAGGGTCCGAACAGGAACACGAACAGCGCGCCGGTGACGATGGCGCCGCCGGTGCGGAAGGTGATGTAGCGGAAGACGTTCAGAACGGTGCGCACCGCACCGAAACCCGGAAATGTGTTGGAGAGCTCGATCAGCCAGTAAAACATTCAGTCGGTCCTATGGCGCCCTTCGCACGAGAGCGTGCTTCACGCGCATTCACTGGTCCTCATGAGGTCGGGCGACCTCAAAGCAACCGGGCGGCGGCGCGCCGCAAAGGGTGGGATTCGGGAACAGCGCCTTCCAAGCAGTTTACGCCTTTGCCCGCAAGGCGGCCACTAGGCCCGGCACAAACTTGTTGACCCAGAACATCTTCTTGCTGCCCTTGACAACCACGACATCGCCTGCCTTCAGCAGGTTCGCGACCTCGGCCGGCTTCAGCGTCGCGGGATCGTCGTGCCAGCCGAGGCCCTTGCCGGCCGGCAATACGTCAAAGAGGTGGCGCATCAGCGGGCCGACGCAGTAGACGCCGTCGATGCCGTCGAGATGCTTGGCAAGGCCGGTGTGATAGCCGGGCGCGGCGTCGCCCAGTTCCAGCATGTCGCCGAGCACCGCAATGCGGCGGCCACCGGTCACAGGGCGCGCCTGCAGGCTTTGCAGCGCAGCAGCCACGCTGGCCGGGTTGCCGTTGAAGCTGTCGTCGATCACGGTGATACCGCCGATCGCCTCCTCGACGCCGCGACCGGTCATGATACCGACGCGGTCGAGCTTGATCGCGAGCGTGGCCGCATCGAGGTTGGCGGCGCGGATCGAGGCGAGCGCGGCGAGCGCATTCTGGACGCGGTGCGGCGCACCCGGCGTCAGGCTGAAGGCGATCTCCTTCTTGCCGATCATGGCCACGACCTGCCAGCTCTCGCCATGCGGCGCGTGCGCGACCTCGTGCACCTCGGCATGCTCGCCGAAGCGCACCACCTTGCCCTTCCAATCGGAGGCCTTGAGCCCGGCCGGCAGCACCAGCACGCCATCCTCGGGCAGGCCGAGCGCGATCGAGACCTTCTCGCGGCGGATCGCCTCGAGCGAGCCGAGCTTTTCCAGATGCACCGGCTGGACGTTGACGACGAGCGCAACCGTCGGCCGCGTCAGCTCGCTGAGCCGCGCGATCTCGCCGGTCTGGTTCATGCCCATCTCGACGACCCAGAGGCTGGCGTCGGGCCGCGCATTGCACAGCGTCAGCGGCACACCCCAGAAATTGTTGAAGCTCGAGGGGCTGGCATAGGCGTCGGGATAAGCCGCGAGGAATTCCTTGGTGCTGGTCTTGCCGGCGCTGCCGGTGAGCCCGATCACCGGGCCATTGAAGCGCGCGCGTGCAGCGCGCGCGAGGCCCCAGAGGCCGTCGATCAGCGTGTCCTTCACGACGATCTGGGGAACGCGGATGCCCGCGATCCCATGCGGCACGATCATCGCGACCGCACCGGAGGCTTCCGCCTTGTCCGCGAACTCCCAGCCGTCGCGCGCGCTGGCGAAGGCCGAGATGAAGCCGCCGCTCGGCGTGCCGCTCAGCGCGACGAACAGGCTGCCCGGCTTCACCAGCCGGCTGTCCTGGGTGACGAAGTCGATCGGCGTGTCCGGGAACGATCCGGCAGCGCCCAGCGCACGCGCGACTTCGGCAACCGTCCATATTGGCGCGCTCATGCTGTCCTCGACGCTAATGCGGCCGCGACCGCCTCGTGATCACTGAAGGGCAGCACCTGGCCGCCGACGATCTGCCCGGTCTCATGGCCCTTGCCGGCGATCAGCAACGCATCGCCGTCCTGAAGCTCCTCGATCGCGATGCGGATCGCTGCGGCACGGTCGCCGATTTCGCGGGCGCCCTTGGCGGCGGCGAGAATCTCGGCGCGAATGGCTTCCGGCTTCTCGCTGCGCGGATTGTCGTCGGTGATGATGACACCATCGGCATTGTCGGCCGCGATCTCGCCCATGATCGGCCGCTTGCCCGCATCACGGTCGCCGCCGGCGCCGAACACGACGACCAGCCTGCGCCTGGCGTAGGGACGCAGCGCCTGCAATGCCTTCGCCAGCGCATCGGGCTTGTGCGCATAATCGACGAAGATCGGCGCGCCGTTGCGCTCGCCGACGCGCTCGAGCCGGCCCTTGGCGCCTTCGAGATGTTCGAGGCTCGCAAACACATTGGCGGCATCGCTGCCGGTGCCGATCGCAAGTCCGGCCGACACCAGCGCATTCTCGATCTGGAATTCGCCGACCAGCGGCAGCCGGACCGCGTATCGCTTGCCGCGATGCTCGACCGTGAGCTTTTGCGCAAAGCCCTCGACCTCGGCCTCCACAAGACGAATGCCCTCGCCGCCATCGCCCTTGCGGCCGACCGCCATCACGCGCAGGCCGCGCGAGTTCGCCGCATCGATCGCTTCAGCCGAGCAATCATGATCGGCCGAGATCACCGCCGCGCCACCGGGCGCGACCAGCTCGCGGAACAGCCGGAGTTTTGCCGCGAGATAATGCGCGACGGTCGGATGGTAATCCATGTGGTCGCGCGAGAGGTTGGTGAAGCCACCGGCGGAGACGCGCACGCCGTCGAGGCGATACTGGTCGAGCCCGTGCGAGGACGCCTCGAAGGCGAGATGCGTAACGCCCTCGCGCGCGATCTCGTCGAGTTGCCGGTGCAGCGCGATCGGATCCGGCGTCGTCAGCGAGCCATAGACCGTGCGCTTGGGAGAGACGAGACCGATGGTGCCGATGCTGGCGGAGGCATGGCCCAGCCGCTCCCAGATCTGGCGCGTGAACGCGGCGACCGAAGTCTTGCCGCTGGTGCCGGTCACCGCGGCGATCGTCGCAGGCTGCGCGGGGAAAAATCTTGCCGCTGCCAGCGCCAAAGCGCGGCGCGGATTGGCCACCGTGACGAACGGCACCTTGCCGGCTGCCGGAACATGGTCGCCGACGACCGCCACCGCGCCGGCGGCGACCGCGGCATCGATGAACCGCGCGCCGTCGGTCTTGCTGCCCGGGAGTGCGAAGAAGAGATCACCCGGCTTGACCACGCGGCTGTCGAGCGCAACGCCGGTCACCCCGAGCGCCGCGACGGCAGGCTCGAGTGCGGCATCATTGCCCAAAATATCCTGACCCAGGAGATCGCGCAGCTTCATGGTTGTCCAGTCGACATGCCGCGCCGGAAAGCCGAATCGTCAGGAAAAGCCGAATCAGCACCGGCGATGGCCACCCCAGTTGATTACTGGGTTGTCCTGGATGCTGCAAGAATAAGGCGGTCCGCGGGCGGCAGGTCGAACCGCGGCTCGATTCCGAGCAGTGGCGCGATACGGGCGATGACCTTGCCCCCCGTCGGCACAGCGTTAAAGCCCGACGTGATGAAACCATGCGTTTCGGGCAGCGCCTGCGGCTCGTCCAGCATGATCAGGATCTGATATTTCGGGTCGTCGCAAGGCATGATCGCGGTGAAGGAGTTGAGCACGCGCTTCTTGGCATAGCGGCCGTTGATGACCTTTTCGGAGGTACCGGTCTTGCCACCGACATAATAGCCCTTGACGTCGGCGGTCTTGGCGGTGCCGATCTCGGCGTTGAGCCGCATCAGGAACCGCATCTTGTCGCTGGTCTCCGGCTTGATGACTCGCTTGGCGATCGCCGCCGCGTCCTCCGGGCTGCGCTTCATGAAGGTCGGCGGAATCAGATAGCCGCCGTTCACCAGCGAGTTGATGCCCATCACCGCCTGGAGCGGTGCCACCGACATGCCCTGGCCGAACGCGATCGTGACCGTGTTCAATTCACCCCAGCGCCGCGGCACCAGCGGCGCCGCGCTCTCCGGCAGCTCGGTCCGCAGCCGCGTCAACTGGCCCATCTTGGCGAGGAACGCCTTGTGCGCCTCGACGCCCTGGCTGAGCGCGATCCGCGCCGCACCGATGTTGGACGAGTAGGTGAACACTTCCTTGGTGTTGATGAAACGTCCGAGCGCGTGGCTGTCATGAATGGTGAACTTGCCGTAGTGCAGGTTTCCGCGCGCATCCCACATCGAATTCAGGTTGATCTTGCCGGAGTCGAGCGCCATGGCGAGCGTGAACGCCTTGAAGGTCGAGCCCATCTCGTAGACGCCGGTGGTCAGGCGGTTGATGCGGTCGGGGTCGTGCGCTTCCTTGGGACTGTTCGGGTCGAAGTCCGGCAGCGAGACCATCGCAACGATCTCGCCGGTCTTGACGTTCGAGACGATGCCGGACGCCGCCTTGGTGTGGAACTTCTCCTTGGCCTTCAAGAGTTCGTCGCGCAGCGCGTGCTCGACGCGCAGGTCGATCGAGAGCTCGATCGGCTTCTGCAGCCGGTCGGTGGCAAATCCGGCGCGGTGCAGATCGGCTAGGCCCTGATTGTCGAGCCACTTCTCCATGCCGGCGATGCCCTGGTTGTCGATGTTGACGAGACCGATGAGGTGGGCGACCTCGTTGCCGGTCGGATAGACGCGCTTGTTCTCTCGCAGGAAGCCGATGCCGGGAATGCCGAGCTTGTGGATGTCCTGCTGCTGCTTCGCCGTAACCTCGCGCTTGAGCCAGACGAAACCCTTTCGTCCCGACAGGCGCTCGCGCACCTCGGCTTCGTCGAGATCAGGGACGGTCGCCGTCAGCAGCTCGATCGCCTCGTCCTTGTCGATGATGCGGCGCGGCTCGCCGAACAGGCTCGCCGCCTTGACGTCGGTCGCAAGGATGGCGCCGTTGCGGTCGACGATGTCGGGCCGCGCGGTCGCGACCACCTCCTGCGACGCCGCACGGCGCGCACTATGGGCGTCGGCGCCGATCGCGAACATCACGAGCCGGCCGCCGATCAGGACGTAGACCGAGGTGAAGGCGAGCATCGCGAGGCCAACGCGGGCGCGGGCCTTCGCCTGGCGGTCGACATTGCGCCCGTAGAGCAGGCTGCGGATCAGCCGCTGCCGCCAGGGTTCAGTCGGCTTGGATTTCGCCGGAGTCGCAGCGCTCATTGCTTGTCCTCGGGCTGAGGCACGGAGCCCGTTACGGTATCTGGATCGCTCGCAGCTTCGATGGTGTTGAGCATGGCGCCGATCGGATCGGGCTCGCCCGGCCTGAACATCCGCGGTGGACGCTCCGGCAGGTTCTTCAGCGAGTCATATTGCGTGCCGTTGACCGGCTTGAGCGGCAGATGGCGATCGGACAGGCCCTGCAGGCGCAGGGGTGCATCTAGCTTGGCCCATTCGGAGCGCAGCGATGCGATCGCATCGCGCTGCTCGCGGATCTCCGCATGCAGCCGCAGCACCTTCTCGGTGCGCGCGGTCGAGTCCATCTTGATCCGGTAGACATAGGCCGCCGCAAAAATCAGCGCGCCGATGACGAGGAGGTGGATGAAGCGCATGTGCTAGCCGCCCCTCATCACGTCGGAGAGTTTTGGCCAGGACGATTGCTCGTCGTCGTGATGCGCCGGCGCGGCGGTGCGCTCGGCCGCGCGCAGCTTTGCGGAACGCGCGCGCGGATTATGCGCAACCTCCGCTTCCCCCGCGATCACAGGGCGGCGGGTCAGAAGCTGGAAGCTCGGCGCAGTCTGCGCCACTTCCGGCAGGTGCCGCGAGCCGCCGCCGGTCTTGCTGCGCTCAGCGAGGAAATTCTTGACGATGCGGTCTTCCAGCGAATGGAACGAGACCACGACGAGGCGGCCGCCGGGCTTGAGCACGCGCTCGGCCGCGGCGAGCGCAGTCTGGAGTTCCTCGAGCTCTTCATTGACGAAGATGCGCAGCGCCTGGAACGTCCGCGTCGCCGGGTGAATATCGCCGGGCTTGGAGCGCACCACCCTGCCGACGAGATCCGCGAGCGCGCGCGTGGTAGTGAACGGCGTCTCCTGCCGGTCCGCGACGATGGCGCGAGCGATGCGGCGCGAATTTCGCTCCTCGCCGAAGAGATAGATGATGTCGGCGAGATCGCCCTCCGAGGCGCGCGCGACGATGTCGGCCGCAGTGGGTCCGGCCTGCCCCATCCGCATGTCGAGCGGACCGTCGAGACGGAACGAGAAGCCGCGACCGGCCTGGTCGAGCTGCATCGAGGACACGCCGACATCCATGACGACGCCATCGATCGCTTCGACGCCTTGCGCCGCGCAGACCTCGGCAAGATTCGAGAAGCGGTCCTCGACCAGTGTCAGCCTACCGGCGGAACGCGCGACCAGCTCGGCGCCGCCGGCGATCGCGGTGCGGTCGCGATCAATGGCAATGAGTCGGGTTCCCGGCACGTCGAGAATGGCGCGGCTGTAACCGCCGGCGCCAAAGGTGGCATCGACATAAATACCGCCCTCGCGCGGAGCGAGGTGGTCGACGGCCTCGCGGCCGAGAACGGGGATGTGCGGAGCCGAAGTCATGTGCCGCGCCTGCCGAACGCCCGTGCGAGATTGGGGGCGAGCAAGCCCATTACGCCTCGAATTGTTCCGCGTCGCGGCGGTTCCACGACTAAGCCCTTGTCCAGCATGGTTACCGAGCCCGGTCGTCCCGGGCCGCCAACCCAGTGTTCCCAGTGGAATTTGTCGGGCAGCCATGGGATTTCGAGCCAAAATACGCTTTGGCCGCCTCCGGACGCGGGTCGGCTCTTCATCCCTCAGTAACGGCCCTTAGCGTTAAGAAAGCGTTGATCGGCGCGTTACAAGTCGAAAAGGTGACGGGCCGGTGATGCCTCATCCACACACCCGATCCAAAATGCGTCCGTTAACCGAGACGCACGATTGCGCACGGCGGAGGGTAAAGGAATAGTAAAGAGAAGGGCTTGACCCACTCTTCGTCCGACTCGAGCTGTTAATGTCGTCCGGTTCGCCCACGCCGCCAGGTTCTGATTCGAAGCGTCAGCGCGTTCTCCCGGTTCCCAAGGCCGCGGCGAGCATGCGGACGTTCGACCCGGATTCGTCGATTGTCTCCGACATCATTCCCTCTCCGAACCATGGCGAGCGAAACAGAGGACGGCAGCCCGACATGATCGTGCTGCACTACACCGGCATGCCCGACGTCGAGGGCGCGCTGGCGCGGCTGTGCACGGCGGGCACGGAAGTCTCGGCGCATTACGTCGTGCTGGAGGACGGCCGCATCGTGCAATGCGTGCCGGAGGCGCGGCGCGCCTGGCACGCCGGCGTCTCCTCCTGGGCCGGCGAGGACGACATCAACTCCTGCTCGATCGGCATCGAGATCATCAATCGCGGCCACGACTGGGGCTATCCGGAATATCCGCTGCGCCAGATCGCCGCCGTGATCGCGCTATGCCGCGGCATCATGCTCCGCCGCAAGGTCGCGCCGCAGCGGGTACTCGGCCATTCCGACGTTGCGCCCGCGCGCAAGAAGGATCCCGGCGAAAAATTTCCGTGGCACTCGCTGGCCAATTCCGGCGTTGGACATTGGGTCACGCCCGCGCCGGTCGTGCGCGGCGAGACCCTGATGCTCGGCACCATCAGCGACGCGGTGCTGAGCCTGCAGCAGGCGCTCGCGAAATACGGCTACGGCGTGCCGCTGACCGGCAAATACGACGCCGCGACGATGGAAGTCGTCACCGCCTTCCAGCGCCATTTCCGCCCGGCGCGGCTCGATGGTGTTGCGGATCACTCGACGCTGACGACATTGCAGGCGCTGCTGGCGAGCTTGCCCGCGGACGGCACGACGACGCCCGCCGCAAAATAAGACGCGTCCTTCGCGCCGGGAAATCATCTGCCGTTCGCTGGAATGTGATCACGCCATCGTCGCTGCGATTGCGTGCGTCAGGCTATTGTCCTGTGACCGACGCGAGCAGGACGAACGATACGATGCAGATCGATCGCCAGCCACTGATGGACCGGCTCGCCGCCTTCCCTCGCCTGGGCCTCGCCGATCTTCCCACACCACTCGAACCGATGAAGCGGCTGACGGCTCATCTCGGCGGGCCGCGGCTGTGGATCAAGCGCGACGACGCAACCGGGCTCGGATTCGGCGGCAACAAGCTGCGCAAGCTCGACTACGTCGTGCAGGATGCCGTCTCAAACGGCGCCGACACCATCGTCTCGGGCGGCGTCGTGCAATCGAACAGCCAGCGGCAGGTTGCAGCGGTTGCTGCGAAGCTTGGTCTCCCCTGTCATCTCGCCGTCTATCACGGCCGGCTCGCGCCGCCGACGCCGGAATACGAGACCTCGGGCAACGCCTTTCTCAATCGGCTGTTCGGCGCGCATCTGCACGACGTGCCCTGGACCGGCGATCGCAATGCGGCCATCCGCGCGCTCGTCGATGATCTCCAGGCGCAGGGGCGCAAGCCGTATTTCGTGCCCTACGGCGTTTCGAATGCACTGGGTGCGGTCGCTTACGCCACGACGATCTGCGAAATCGAGCAACAGGCGGCGCGGTCGGGCTTCAAGCCGGCCGCGATCGTGCATTGCACCGGAAGTGCCGGCACACAGGCCGGTCTCGTCATTGGCGCGGCCGCAGCCATGCCGGATACGCGCATCGTCGGGATCGATATCGATGCCGAGCCTGCGCGAGTCCGGTCCGATGTGGTGGCTCTCGCACGGCAAGCGGCGGATCTGCTCGACGTTGGCTTTGACGAAGCCATGGTGGAAGTGGTCGCCGGCCATGCCGGGCCAGCCTATGGGGTGCCGCACCAGGCCACGATCGAAGCGATCCGGCTTGCCGGACAAGCCGAGGCGCTTGTGCTTGACCCCGTCTATTCGGGCAAGGGGCTCGCCGGCCTGATTGCGATGATCCGCCAGGGGCGGTGGCGCAACGACGAGGATGTCATCTTCCTGCACAGCGGCGGCGCGCCCGCCCTGTTCGCCTACCAGAGCGCGCTCGGCATCTAATCCAGCTCGTGCACCCGCCGCGCATACAGCCGCCGCAACGGCTCGAGCTGCGTCGCCTCCGTCGCCAGACGATAAGCCTCGCGCGCTTCGTCCTTGCGGCCGAGCCGTCGCAGCAGATCCGCGCGCACGGCGGGCAGCAGCTCATAGCCGTCGAGCCCGCCGCGCGCGGCGATCGCATCTACAAGATCGAGCGCACGCGCGGGGCCATCGACCATCGACACCGCCGCGGCGTGGTTCAGCTCGATCACCGGCGATGGGTTGATGCGCAGCAGCACCTCGTAGAGCCCGGCGATCTGTGGCCAGTCGGTCTGCTCGTAGCTCGGCGCGCGCGCATGCAGCGCGGCGATCGCGGCCTGCACGGCGTAGGCTTGCGGCCGGCCGGGCACGCGCAGCGCATCGTCCACCAGCCGCAGCCCCGCCTCGATCTGCTTGCGGTCCCAGAGCCTGCGGTCCTGCTCCTCCAGCAGCACGATATCGCCCGCCGACGTCTCGCGGCCAGCGCGGCGGGAATCGTGCAGCAGCATCAACGCCAGCAGGCCCTTGATGCCGGTGCGATCGGGCATCAGCCGGTCGAGCAGGCGGGCGAGCCGGATCGCTTCGCGCGCGAGATCCGGACGCATCAGATCCGCGCCCGAGGTCGCAACATAGCCTTCGGTAAAGACGAGATAGATCACGGCAAGCACGCCATCGAGCCGCGCCGCCAGCGCGTCGCGCTCAGGCACCTCATAGGGAATGCCGGCGAGCCTGATCTTCTGCTTGGCGCGAACGAGCCGCTGCGCCATCGCGTCTTCACTGACGAGAAAAGCGCGCGCAACCTGCGCGGTCGAGAGCCCGCAGACGGTGCGCAACGTCAGCGCGACCTGGACCTCGGGCGCGAACGCGGGATGGCAGCAGGTGAAGATCAACCGCAGCATGTCGTCGTCGAGCATTGCCGGCGGCTCGTCGGCAGCTTGCGCGTTCAGCTCGAGCTCGTGCACGAGCTGCTGCTGCTTGCCGCGGAAGGCAGCCTGGCGGCGGATACGGTCGATCACCTTGTTGCGCGCGACGTTGACGAGCCAGGCGCGCGGATTGTCCGGGATCGCGCATGCCGGCCAGCGCTCCAGCGCAACGGCAAAGGCATCCTGCAGCGCCTCCTCGGCGAGATCGAAATCGCCGACGAGGCGGATCAGCGTGGCCAGCGCCCGCCCCGCCTCGTCGCGGAAGATCCTGTCAATCTCGCCCGGAGTCATGCGTCGATGCGCAAGGGCGCGATCACTTGTCGTAGACCCAGATCGGCCGCACCTCGATCGAGCCGATGCGCGCGCTCGGAATGCGGGCCGCGATCTCGATCGCCGCGTTCAGGTCCTTGGCTTCGATCAGATAGTAGCCGCCGAGCTGCTCGCGGGTTTCCGCAAACGGACCGTCGGTAGTCAGCATCTTGCCGTCGCGCACGCGGACCGTCGTCGCCGTGGTGGTCGGCTGCAGCCGGTCACCGGCCTTGAAATTGCCGTTCTGGACGATGCCTTGGGTAAAGGCCTGGTACTCGGCCATCATCTTCTGGGCCGTGGCAGCGTCGTTCTTCGCGTATTCGACCTCGTTCTGGTAGATCATCAGCAGATATTGCATTGCTCAACTCCTGTTGTTCGGGGGGATCACCGACATCCAGTCGAACAGGACACGCTCCAAACGACATCTTCAGGATAAATTATTTGCAGGCCGCGTGCGCGGCGATCTCGGCTTGACGGAACCGTCACAAATGCTCCATGCGTAAGGCGTCAGTCGGCCGGACGGCCGCTCCGGCAGGTGCCGAAAGGCCGCCGGGGAGGAAAGTCCGGGCTCCCTTGACATGCGGTGCCGGATAACGTCCGGCGGGGGCGACCCCAGGGAAAGTGCCACAGAGAACGAACCGCTCCGCTTCGCCTTCGGGCTTCGCGGAGTAAGGGTGAAAAGGTGCGGTAAGAGCGCACCGCGGATCCGGCAACGGAGCCGGCATGGTAAACCCCACCGGGAGCAAAACCGAATAGGGACGGCGTAGCGGGCTGTTCGCGAAAGCGATAACGCCGCGGGGCGATGTCAGGCCCGCCGTCCGGGTAGGTTGCTCGAGGCCATGTGCAAACATGGTCCCAGAGGAATGGCCGTCACGTATCGTTCGCGCAAGCGGACGGTGCCCTACAGAACCCGGCTTACAGGCCGGCTGATATTCTAAAGCGCTTTCGAGCGAAGTGGAGTTCCGGTTCGCGTCAAGAAAGCGCGTCTTAACTAGGAAGCGACGAGGGGTTCGATGTGAGCGCATCGGACCCCTCACCATTTGGGGCCGAGCGCGCAACCATTAACATGGTGTCATTCCGGGGCTCGCGAAGCGAGAGCCCGGAATCAATCGAGCCGCAGAGTTGGTGGAGGAATGGATTCCGGGCTCGCGACTTTGTCGCGCCCCGGAATGACAGGCCCGCCTGTGCCATCAGCGGATGCATCTTCTTCCAGGCCCATCCGCCGGACCAGGCACCATGACAAAGCAGGAAAGTCTTCGCGCGAGCGGCCATCAGTGTTTCCATCGTTCTTGTTTGTACGATGGAGTGTAGCGGCCGAGCGCGCGACGTAAACGCCGCCTCAGGCGACGCGCGTATCCTTCACCAGCACCGGCGCAAGCGCCTCGCGCCGAAGCTTGCTCGCCTCGAAGCCGTGCATGCCAATCTGCCATTGCAGGCCGACGATGGCGCCCTTGGTCGGTTGCAGCAGCGCCAGCGAGGCAAACAGCGTCACCGGCAGCCACACCGCCAGCTGCAGCCAGACGGCCGGCGCATAAGCGGTCTCGACCGCGAGGATCGCGGGCACCACGAGGTGGCCGACCACGACCATCACCAGGTAGGCCGGGAAATCATCCGCCCGCTGGTGAAACAGTTCCTCGCCGCAATGGTCGCAAGCGTCGGCAACTTTCAGGAAGCGCCCGAACATATGTCCTTCGCCGCAGTTCGGGCACTTGCCCGAGAAACCGCGCCACATCGCCTTCGAGAGAGAGACTGAACCGGTTGCCATGACAGCACCTCTTCCTTTTCGTCGATCCATACAATAATATCTTGCATCCATACATTCAAAGGATATAGGCCTAAATTGCATGGATTGGACTCCTACAATCTCGGAGCTATCAGGGCCGCGCTATCAGCGCATCGTCGATGCCATGGAAGCCGATATCGCCGCGGGCCGGCTGGTGCGCGGCCAGCAATTGCCGACGCAGCGCGCACTCGCAAAAGCGCTCGGCATCGACCTCACCACGGTGACGCGCGCCTACACCGAGGCACGCCGCCGCGGCATCATGGAGGCGCGTGTGGGCCAGGGATCGTTCGTGTCGGAGACCAGCGCACGCCGCGCGGTCGACCTGCCGCATCCGGTCGCGATCGACCTCTCGATGAACGTGCCGCCGCATCCGCTGGAGGCGCAGCTCGACGAGCGCATCATCGCCGGCATGGAAGCCCTTCGCGCCCAATCGGGCCTGACCGCGTTCCTGAACTACCAGCCGCCCGGCGGCAGCGCGCATGAGCGCGAGGTCGCGGCGCGCTGGATGCGCGCGCGTGTGCCGCACGCCCATGCCGACAGGCTCGTGATCTTTCCCGGCGCGCAGACCATCCTGTTCAACCTGCTCGCGCACCTTGCGCGGCCCGGCGACATCGTGCTGACGGAAGCCCTCACCTTCCCCGGCATCAACGCCGCCGCGACACAGCTCGGCGCCAAGCTCGTGAGTGTTGCCATGGATGACGGCGGTATCCTGCCCGATGCACTGGCGAAGGCGTGCCGCACGCACAAGCCGAAAGCCGTCTATCTCATTCCGACGCTGCACAATCCGACCACGGCGACACTCTCTCCCGAGCGCCGCGAGGCCCTCGCGAAAATCATCGGCGATGCCGATACAATCCTGATCGAGGACGACGCCTACGGCCTGCTCGACCGCGCGGCCTCGCCGATCGCCAACCTCATTCCGGAACGGACGTATCTCGCGACCACGCTGTCCAAATGCATCGCGCCGGCGCTGCGCGTTGCCTATCTCGTCACGCCCGACAGCGCCGCGCAGCAGCAGATGCGGACTTATCTGCAAGCGACCGTGCAGATGCCGGCGCCGCTGATGGTCGCGCTGGTGACGCACTGGATCGAGAGCGGTGTTGCCGATCGCATCATCGCCGCCATTCGAAACGAAGCGGTTGGGCGCCAGCAGCTCGCGCAGCGCGCGCTCAAGGGATTTCAGTTTCTGGCAAAACCCGCTGCCCATCATCTCTGGCTGCGACTGCCCGAAGGCCGGCCCGACATCGCGGCTTATCTGTTGCGCAATGGCCTTGCGGTCGTCGCCGGCGATGCCTTCACCGTGGACGGAACACCGCCACATGCCGCGCGCGTCTCACTTGGCGCGGCGCGCAACAGGGCGGAATTGACCGAAGCGCTCCGCATCCTGGTCGGCGCGCTGCACAGGCCCGCGGATACGAGGCAGATCGTCTAGCAAGATCTATCGTTGATGACGGCGATGGCGCGAGCGAACGACCGGCGCAATGGCTGACGGATAGGCTGCATAGGCTTCGCTCGGCGCCACCGTCTCGCCGCGGGCCGCTCTGCCTGCCGGCGTGAGTTGGCCGCCGTTCAGCACATCACGGTCGGGATGAGCGGCCTGATAGGCCGCGGGCTCTGAAAACTGCGCCTGCGCCATTGTCGGCATCAGGGCCGCCGCCGACAACAGCACGGCCGCAGCGGCAATGTTCATGCGGGTCATGGTCTTTCTCCGTCATCTCGTTCGGGGACAGGCGGAGCATATGATGGCGTCGGGCCCCGGATTGCAGTACGCCCATCATCTAGGCGCATCTTCCGCGAACGCCCGCCTTTGGCCCATCCCCGGGGATCACGCTTGCGTGCGGTTTTGAAATTGACCTCCACGGCCGAAGCCGTGCTATGCGGGCAATGGCGATCAACAGTTCGGGATCGCCCATTGCGGCAAGGATCATCGGTTGGAAACGTCCACTTACGCGCTGCTGCTGTTCGGCGCACTGGCCGGCGGCTTCGTCTCGGGGCTGGCCGGATTCGGCACAGCGCTGATGGCGCTCGGCATCTGGCTCTACGTGCTGCCGCCCTCGCTCGCGGTGCCGCTGGTGCTGATCTGCTCGGTGATCGCGCAGAGCTCGACCCTGCCGTCGATGTGGAAGACGTTCGATCTCTCGCTGGTCTGGCCGTTCCTGATCGGCGGGCTGATCGGCGTTCCGCTGGGAACCATGCTGGTCGCCTCCGCCGATCCAAAGGTGTTCAAGCTGAGCATCGGCGTGTTGCTGCTGATCTTCTCGACCGCGCTCTATCTGAACAAGAAGCCGCTCGCCATTACCTTCAGCGGCCGGATCGCCGACGGTGCGATCGGTTTTGCCGGCGGCATTCTGGGCGGGCTTGCCGGGTTGTCCGGGCCGCTGCCGATCCTGTGGGCCAACATCCGCGGCTGGAACAAGCATGAGCGGCGCGGCATCTTCCAGCTTTTCAATTTCACGGTGCTCGCCACCGCGCTGGTGTTGCAGACGGCGTCGGGCCTCGTCGCGTTCAAGGTGGTCTGGCTCGCGCTGGTCGCATTTCCCGGCACGCTGATCGGCGCATGGGCCGGCGCGCGCGTCTATCACGCGCTGAGCGACAAGCATTTTGGCGATGTCGTGCTCGGCCTGCTGTTCCTGTCGGGCGCCACCCTGGTCTGGAACAGCATCGGCGCGCTTTAGCTCTGCGCCTTCTTTCCGGCGAGCGCCATGCCGCCGGCAACACCGACGACGCCCCACGGCGCGGCAAAACTAGCCGGAGCCGTGGGGGAAGGACCGGCGCGCCATCTCTATGCCGGCGCACGAGCCGGAGGCGCGACCGGCTCGCTGCTCGCCGGTTCGGCGGCCTTCTGCTTCGGCAGCGTCAGGCGTTTCCTAAACTCGCGGCGCAGCAGCCACAGGCTCAAGACCGCCTGCAGCGTGGTCGCCGCGATCGACAGGTACCAGACATACTCCATGCGGAAGCCCGGACGCGTCGAGAGCCAGATCGCCGGCAGCGAGTAGGTGAACACGCGCGTCGCCGAGCTCAGCAGCACCGGCTTGGTGTTGCCGAGGCCCTGGAACATGCTCGAGCAGGTAAAGATCAAGCCCTGCGCCACCATGTTGAACGAGATGATCCGCAGGAACAGATAGGCGATCGCCATCGTCTCCTGGTCGTTGGAGAATCCGGCGAGCAGGAATTCCGGCTTCAACTGCGCGAGGAGCAAGAAGCCAACCATCACGACGGTCGTGATCAGCGCCGACTTGACGAAGGTCTCGCGCACGCGCGCGCTATTGCCGGCGCCGAAATTCTGGCCGGCGATCGGGCCGGCCGCGAGCGCCACCGCGAGCGCCGGCATGTGGATCAGGCCGAGCATCCGCTGCCCGATGCCGAATCCCGCCTGCGCCGCGGCGCCGAAATCGCTCAGCACGTAATAGACCACCCCCATGAAGATGAACATCATCACGAACTCGCCGCCGGCCGGCATGCCGACATTGAGAATGCGCATCAGATGGCGCAGCTGCGGACGCCATTGCGCCGGATCGAAGGCGACATAGCGCTCGACCTTGCGGAAATAGACAAGCAGCATCAGGGTGCCGATGGCGACCGCGATCGAGGTCGCCAGCCCCGCGCCGGCGGCGCCGAGCGCATAGCCGGTGCCCCAGCCCGAAATCAGCACCGGCGCCAGCACGATGTTGATGGCGACGGCGAGAACCCGCACCAACATCGCGGGGCGCACGATGCCGGTCGCGCGCAGCGCGGATGCAAGCACTTGCATGACGAATTCCAGCGCGAGCGCCGGCATGAGCCACAACAGATAAACGGTTCCCGCCTCGATCGTAGCCTCGTCCGCGGCGACCGAACGCATGTAGAGGCGCGACAGCGCCGCTGTCGCGACCAGGGTCAACAGGCCGAACAGCACCGACAGCGCGACCGCCTGGTTAAAGATCAGATTGGCGTCCGCCCGATCCTTGCGTCCGACAGCATGCGCGATCAGCGCCACCGCGCCGACGCCGAGCACCTGCAACAACGCGTTGACGAGAAAGCCGGCATTGCCGGCCGCGGCGACACCCGCAACGGCGGCATCGCCCAGTCCCGACACGAAGTACAGGTCGACCAGCTGGCAGACCATGATCGAGATCATGCCGGCCATGATCGGCGGCGTCATGACCAGGATATGTCTCACGATGGAGCCGTGCGTCAGGTCTTTCATCTCATTCCATCCTTAGGCGGCGTGACGGCGGGACATTCGCCCCGCCGCCGCGCGCCTCATTCCGCTGCTGCGATCTGTCCGAGCTCCACCACCTGGCGCTCGAACAGGCCGCGATAGATGCCGCCGGGTTTGCCCGCGAGCATGGCATGCGTGCCTTGCTCGACGATCTCGCCGCGGTCGAACACGAGGATCCGATCGAGACTGCGCACCGTCGACAGGCGGTGCGCGATCACGATCGAGGTGCGGCCCTTCATCAGCCGCTCCATCGCCTGCTGGATCAGCGCCTCCGATTCCGAATCGAGGCTCGAGGTCGCCTCGTCCAGGATCAGCACCGGCGCATCGGCCAGGAAGGCGCGCGCCAGCGCCACGCGCTGTCGCTCGCCGCCCGACAGCTTCACGCCGCGCTCGCCGACGAGGGTGCCGTAGCCCTTCGGCAGGCGCAGGATGAAGTCGTGCGCATTCGCCAGCCGCGCCGCCTGCTCGATCGCCTCGAGGCTGGCGCCGGGCCGGCCATAGGCGATGTTCTCGGCGAGCGTGCGGTGAAACAGGATCGGGTCCTGCTGGACGATCGCGATCTGGCTGCGCAGCGATTGCTGCGTCGCCTTCGCGATGTCCTGCCCATCGATCAGCACGCGTCCATCGGTGACGTCGTAGAGCCGCTGCACCAGCTTGACGAAAGTCGTCTTGCCGGAGCCGGAGCGGCCGACCAGGCCAACACGCTCGCCGGCGCGGATCGTCAGCGACAGCCCGTCGTACAGCGGCACAAGATGACCGCCATAATGGAACGTGACGTCATCGAACACGATCTCGCCGCCCTCGATCGCGATCGGCTGCGCACCGGCCGCGTCGGCAATGCCGATCGGCTCGCCATGGATCGCCACCAGCTCCTCCATATCGTTGACCGAGCGCTGGAGGTTGTTGATGTGCATGCCGACGTCGCGCAGATAGGCGTGGATGACGTAGTAGCTCGTCAGCACATAGGTGACGTCGCCGGGCGTGGCATGCCCGTACATCCACAGCAGCACCGAGCCGCCGATCACGGATCCGCGCAAGCAGAGCAGCAGCGAGAGCTGCGCCATGGCGGTGTAGTTGTAGCGAAACCACGTCCGCCGCACCCGCACGCGCCAGCGCTTGATGACGCGGGCGAGCCGCGCCTCCTCGCGCATCTCGGCGCCGAAGGATTTCACCACGGCATTGCAGGTCAGCGAATCCGCCAGCGTGCCGCCGACCTTGGTGTCCCAGGCATTGGAGACGCGCGCGGCCGGCGCGATGTAGCGCGTCGAGAACAGCACCGTCATCGTGACATAGACCAGCGCGCCGAGCGCGATCACGGCGCCAAGCGAAGTCCAGTGCACGCCGAGCAGGATCATCGACCCGATCAGCACCACCAGCGACGGCAGCAACGCCAGCAGGATGGTGTCGTTCAGCAGGTCAAGCGCCCACATGCCGCGCGTGATCTTGCGCACGGTGGAGCCCGCGAACGAGTTGGTGTGCCAGTCGGTCGAGAAGCGCTGCACGCGCATGAAGGCGTCCTGCGCGACCTCCGACATGATCTTCAGCGTGAACGGCACGATCGCCTGCAGGCCCGCGAGCCGCAGCACCATCGAGGCCGCGCCCAGCACCACGATGGCGCCGAAAGCGACCAGCGCCGCGTGGCGCGCCTCGGGATCGGACGGCCCGCGCGTCAGCGCGTCGATCAGGTGTCCGGAGAAGACCGGCATGAACAGGTCGGCGGCGGTCGCACCGAGCAGGCAAACGACGATAGCAAGTGTCCGCCCCGGCTGCTTCAGCCAGTGCCTGAACACGAAGGGCAGAACCACGCGTATCGCCGCGGGCTTCTTTAAAAGAGCGGTCATGGCATCATCCGGCCGCTTCTCGGGCGGGCCGGCTCCATCGATGGACGCAAACCGGCCGCGAGGGCCGAGACGGCGTCACTTAGGACTGATTTTGACTTGGGAAGTGGAGCGATCGGGACCTGGTGCCCAATCGAAGCTGGCGGAAAGGACCTCTTACGAGGTCGAGCACATACCGAGCCAGAAGGTCATCGAGCGCGGAAATGCGATCTGCGAATGCGACGAAATCATGCAAATCTCTCCCCGGTTCGAATGAATGAGGTGCGCTTTATAGATGCACCCTTTGCGCTTTGCAACGGGGCTGCCGCGAGATCACGGACGAGTGTTGCAATTTGGTGCGGGGGCCGAGGTGCGCGTTCTTGCGCACCGCCATGGCGCGCTCCGACGCCGCCCCATTCTCCGCCGTCATCCCCCGCGAAGGCGGGGGATCCAGTACGCCGCGGCGGATGTGGTGAACGCGAGCTCTCCAACGCCAGCCTCTGGAATACTGGATCGCCCGCCTCAGTGCGCAATTGCGCACAAGGCGGGCGATGACACCGAGTGTGCGTGTGGGTCGCCCGGTCGAGCCGGGCGACGACACCGCCTGTGTGGGGCGCGTGCGGTCGATTAATGCGCGTCGCCGCCGCCGGCGAGCGCGGCCGGCTTTTTCAGCAACGTCACCAGCAGGCTGAGGCCGAGATAGAACACCGTCAGCACGAAGAAGGCATCGCCAAAGCTCATCACCACCGCCTGGCGGTGCACGATCTGGCTAAGCTGCTTCATCGCCATCAGCGTGGAATCGCCGAGCCCCTGGAACTTCTGCATGAACATGTTGAGGGTTTCGGTCGCGGTCGCGTTGCCCCAGGTCACGCGCTCCTGCAGGCGGGTGATGTGGAGGTCCGTGCGGTCGTTCAGCACGGTGTTGATGACGGCGAGGCCCACGGCGCCGCCGAGATTGCGCATCAGATTGAACAGGCCGCTCGCATTCTTCACCCTGTCAGGAGCCAGCGTGCCGAGTGCGATGTTGTTGGTCGGTACCATCGCGAACATCATGCCGATGCCGCGCAGGATCTGCGGCACGAGCAGCTCGTAGAAATCGAAGTCGCGCGTGATCCAGGTCATCTGATAGGAACCGATCGCGAACACGATCAGGCCGAACGCGATCATGTAGCGCATGTCGATCTTCACCATGAGACGGCCGACCAGCGGCGCGACCAGGAACATGGTGATGCCGGAGACGAACATGGTCTCGCCGATCATCAGCGCGCTGTAGCCGCGCACCTCGGCGAGATAACGCGGATAGATGTAGGTCAGGCCGTAGAGGCCGATGCCGATGCAGAACTGCAGGACGCAGCCGACCGCGAAATTGCGGTTGGAGAAGGTGCGCAGATTGACGATCGGCTCGGCCGCGGTGAAGACACGCCAGAAGAAGGCGATCGCCGAGACCGCACAGATCCAGGCGCAGATCGCAACGGAAGTGTCCTGCATCCATTCATGCTGCGGGCCTTCCTCCAGCACATATTCCAGCGTGCCGAGGAAGCCGGCCATGAACAACAGGCCCCACCAGTCGAAGCGGTCGAGCAGCTCGAAATGCGGCTCGTCGAAATCGACCAGCGCCAGCACGCCGACGGTGATGCCGATGCCGGGCACGACGTTGATGAAGAACAGCCAGTTCCACGACATCAAATCGGTGATGTAGCCGCCGACCGTGGGGCCGATCGTGGGAGCTAAGGTCGCAACAAGTCCGATGATCGGGCCGACGATGTGGAATTTCGAGCGCGGGAACACGGTGTAGGCCGAGGCGAACACCGTCGGGATCATGCCGGCGCCGAGAAAACCCTGCAGCGCGCGCCAGATGATCATCTCCTCGATGCTCGTGGCAAAGCCGCAGAGCAGGCTCGACGCGGTGAAGCCCGCCGCCGAGATTGCGAACAGCAGCCGCGTGCCGAAGGCGCGAGACAGGAAGCCCGACAACGGGATCGCGATCACCTCGGCGATCAGATAGGCGGTCTGGACCCAGGCGACTTCGCTGGAGCTTGCCGATAATCCGGCCTGGATCTCACTGAGGGATGCCGAGACGATCTGGATGTCCAGGATCGACATGAACATCCCGAACACCATGATGATGAAGGCGAACAGCCGCTTCGGCGCGATGCGCTCCGAAGCGGGGGCCGCCATCATGGCAGGTGAAGCGGTGGTGGCGTTGGCCATGGCCTGACCTCGCAGCGTTGAGGTTCAGCTACTGCGGGTGGATCGCGGTGGGATCGTCGAGATCGATCTCACTGTCGGCGTCGGCGGCACCCTTGTTGGTGTCGACGGTCGCATAGACCGACATGCCGGCGCGGAGCAGGTTCTGCTTCGCGACCGATTTCGGCACGCGGATGCGGACCGGCACGCGCTGCACGATCTTGGTGAAGTTGCCGGTGGCGTTGTCGGGCGGCAGCAGCGTGAACACCGAACCCGCGCCCGCCGCAATGCTGTCGACGACGCCGGAGAACTTGCGCATGCCATAGGCATCGACCTTGATCGTCACGGGCTGGCCGGGACGGATGCGCTTGAGCTGCGTTTCCTTGAAGTTGGCGTCGATATAGACGTCGTCGAGCGGCACGACATTGCCGAGGCGCTGGCCGACCGAGACGAAGTCGCCGGCGTTGACGAGGCGGTTCGAGAACGTGCCGTCGACCGGCGCGCGCACCGCCGTGAAGGCAAGGTCGCGCTCGGCCTTGGCGAGCGTGGTCTTGAGTTCGGCGAGCTGCGCCTGCGCTTCGGCCTGCTGGGCCTTGGTGACGTCGACATTGCTGACGGCGACGTCGTAGGCGGCCTGCGCGGCCTTGACCGCGGCGGCGCCCTGGTCGCGTCCGGCTTCCGAGCTCTCGAAGGTGGCGCGCGAGGCAAAGCCCTTGCTGCTCAGCGCCTGCTGGCGCTCATAGTCGAGATCGGCGCGCTTGAGGCCGGCCTCGGCCGAGACGAGCTGCGCCTTGGCCTGCACGACCTGGCTCTCGAGCGCCGCGACCTGGCGGCCGATGCGATCGATAGTGGCCTGCTGGGTCTTGATCCTGGTCGCTGCAGCATCGACCGCGATCTTGTAGTCGCCGTCGTCGATGCGGAAGATGATGTCGCCGGCTTTCACCGTCGTGTTGTCGCCGGCAAGGATCGAGGAGATGTGGCCGGCAACGCGCGCGCCCAGCATGGTGTTGTTGGCGCGGACATAGGCGTCGTCGGTCGAGACGTAGAAGCGGCCGACCAGCGTGTAGTAGCCGGCATAGCTCGCGGCCGCGAGCGCCAGCACCAGGCCAACGCCCATCAGCACGAATTTGCGCTTGCCGGATTTCGGCGCGCCCGCGGCGGGCGCGTCCGGCGCGGGGGCGTCCGGCGCGGGGGCGGCCGGCTTGTCGGTCACGGGCTTCTCCGGCGCCTCGTTGGTGCGGCGCTTGGTTTCCTCGGCGACGTGGGAGCGCAATTGCTCGGCCAGGGCTGCCGGCGCCTCGGCCGCAGCGTCACCATTCGCCGGATCCGTCTCCACCGCTTCCTGGCGAAGGACGCGCGCAGCCTGGTCTCTCGATACGGCCATAACGGCCTCCCCAAAAAAAGCGCGACCCGGGACGGCCGTCCAGCGGCGGTTCCCTTTCGCTCATCCCAAATATCATTGACCGAACGGTTCGGTCAATATACATAATATTCCCGCGTAGACCCTAGGGACCCGAATCCTCTATTCGGGTTTCCCAGTCCGTGCCCCGACCCAAAAACCTTTCGAGACGCTGAACCAATGGTTGTAGCCGACCGCGAACAGCTGCACGTCCTCCAGGAGGAGGACAGCTCCAAGCGCCGCCAGATTCTGGCCGGTGCCCGCAAGGTGTTCATGGATCTCGGTTTTGACGGCGCCAGCATGGGTGAGATCGCCCGGGCGGCGCAGGTCTCCAAGGGCACGCTCTACGTCTACTTCGCCGACAAGAGCGCGCTGTTCGAAGCCATCCTCGAGGAGGAAGCGCTCTTCCACGGCCAGGTCGTGTTCAATTTCGATCCGGCCCGCGACGCCGAGACCACGCTGAAGGACTTTGGCCAGGCCTACATCCACCTGCTCTGCCGGCCCGGCGGCGGATCGGCGATCCGCACCGTGATGGCGATCGCCGAGCGCATGCCCGATGTCGGCCGCCGCTATTATCTGCGCGTGCTGGACAAGACCATCAACCGGCTCTCCGAATACCTCAAGATCCATGTCGCCTCCGGCGATCTCAAGATCGACGATTGCGACCTTGCGGCGTCGCAGTTCATGGAACTGTGCAAGGCCTCGCTCTTCCTGCCCTTCGTCTTCCAGGCCGCGCCGCCGCCATCGGAACAGCGCATGACCGAAGTGGTCGACAGCGCGACGCGGATGTTTCTGGCGGCGTACCGGGCGAAGTAAGAGCAAGCGCGCCGCGCGTTGCGCGGGCTGGAATCGCCGCACTATATTGCGGCCATGTCCCGTGATCTTCGCCCGCCTGTCGATATCCTCCATTACGAGATCGTCCAGGAACAGGCCTCCGCGCTTGGACGGATGGGCCGCACGCTCGAACAGGCGCTGACGCGCTTGCGCGAGTTCGACGCCGCGCACGCGCTGCCGGAGGTACCGGCCGCGATGCAGCCGGCGAGGCGCAAGCTGGTGGTGGAAGCAGGCCAGGCGCTCTGGATGTTCGTCGTGCAGCGCGAGTCATCCGGCTTGCGCGACAGCCGCCACATCATGCGGACCTACAACGTTCCAAGCGAGGTGCAGCTGTGCATGGGGCTGGCGCCGGCGAAGCCAAAACCCGCCGCGAAGTGATTTTCTAGCTCCGCAGAGCTACGCCGCCATCTCTTCCAATCGTCGCCAGCCATGCAGGATCCCGCGCGTCTCGCGCGCGAACGCGAAGACATGGCCTCCGCCTGCCGGCTGGTCGTAGGCACGATCGATCGGGTGACCGGCGATGTGGCAGAACAGCAGCGTGCCGACGGCGCCATGGCCGACGAAGAGAACGTCGCCCGCGCGGTTGCGGGACAGCACAGCCTCCGCCTCGCGCACGATGCGCGCCTGCGCATCGATGGCGCGCTCCCAGCCGCGGACGCTGATCTCAGGCTGCGCGAAGAGCTGGTCGGCGACTGCCTCGAACTCGGTCGGTTTCAGGAAGCCGGTCGCGGAGCGGTCGTTCTCGTGCATGGCCTCGCGGATCTCGATCATGATGCCGAGCTTCGCGGCGATGATCTCGGCGGTCTCGATCGCCTTGCGCTCGCCGCTGGAGATGATCTGCGTGGTGGTCGCGAGCCAGCTTGCGTTCGCCACGGCCTCGGTGCGCGCGCGGCCGACCGGGCTGAGGCCCCATTGCGGCACCGGCACGTCGGGATCGATTTGAACTTGGGGGTGGGTGAGATAGCGGACGATGGACATTCGGTTGATGTAATCGTAGCCCGAGTGAGCGAAGCGACACCCGGGGAATCCACTCACGGAAATCCCGGATATCGCTTCGCTCATCCGGGCTACAAAGGGAAATCGCGCCCTTAATCGTCGGCGTAATCGTCCTCTTCCTGCTTGCGCGTCGTGCTCTTGCGCGCACCGAGCGAGCCGGTGATGGACGGATCGCGCGCACTCGCATATGGACGACGCGACTGCGCCCGCGCGGCGACCTCGTCGCCGGAGACGGCGGCGGGCTGGCAGATCAGCCGGCGGCTGGCGCGGCGCATCAGATCCACGTGGATGTGATCGTAGTGATAGACGTTGGAGCCCGGCGCGAGCACCGTGGTGAAATGCGCGCACGCGCCCGACTGCACGTCGCGCAGAAAACCCTGCTCTTCCGGCATGCCGCGCCAGCCATCCTTCACGGTGACGCGGCGGCCGTCAGCGAGCACAAAGGCGGCGATGTCGAGCGCGTTGCCGAAGGCATGCTCGGAGATGTGGGCGTGCGGATTGCCGTTCATGCCGCGGCAGGAATACGCGGAGATCTGCTTGATCTCGACGACACGGGCGCCGAACCAGCGCATCGCCGACGGCTGCACGGTATCGGCAAGCCAGCGGTCGAGCTCGGACACGATCGGACAGGCCAGCGTCGCCGTCGGCTTCACCGCGACCGGGCCGACGGCGGTGACGGGATTGCCTTGTGCCGGCCCAAGCCGCGGCGGCGGCTGCTGCGCCGGTGCTTGCGAATAAGGTGCGGGCTGCCGCGCCGGATAGCTCGGCGCATTCATGTAGCGCGCCGCGCCCGCGGCATCGGTGCCCTCGGGCGGCAGGTCGATCTCGTCTTCCTGCGGCGCCACACCGGGCGCGTTCAGCGACATCGGTCCGGTCTGTGTGCCATAGCCCGAGGGCTGGCGCACCGCGCTCTCGGGATAGTTCGACTGCTGCGGATAGGACGAGGCCGGATAGTTCTGGCTCTGCGGATAGTTCGATCGCGGCTGCGGCACCGGCCAGCGCGGCTGACCACCGATGCTGCCGGGCGGGCGCAGCTCTTCGTCAGCAAAGCCGTAGCTGCCGGAGGCCTCGCCGATGGCTGCGACCTTGAGCGGATATTCGGCGCCGCACATGCCGGGTCCGGAGATCGGATCGATGCGAACAAGATCCGGTCCCTCCTTCACCGCGCCCGATTTCAGGCATGCGGCTTCGGCCTCGGCTCGCCACGGTTCACGTTCGGCCTGGAACAAGCCGCGTCCGCAACCCGCGAGCGAAACAAGGACGATGGAGCCGACGAGATACAAACGAACTCCGCGCGTCATGCACGCACGTTCGGTGAATTTACTTAAAGACTCTTCAACACGTTGATTTCAGTGTTCTTTAACCATACGAGCCCGCGCACGCCGGAACGCGGCGAATGCCGAGCGACAGCACGGCTTACTTTTTCGCGACGAGACTCTCTGTTAACCATAACGCCAGCGCCCAAAGCGGCGCGCATGGAGCAAGCTCATGACCTTCGCCGGGAAACTGAGCCTTGTCACCGCTTATCTGGCCTTGGCCTTTGTCGGCGCCATCGTGCTCGGCATGATCTAGGACTCACATTGCATCACCAGCTTGCACCGGCGCCGGATCATTCCCGCCGGGCGCTTTGCTGCGCCCAGGCGTAGTGCATGTGCATGTGCATTGAAGCGCTACGACCGCGCGCCCCACTGCCGCGAGGTCGTGATCACCTTCTCGCGCGGCGCCTCAATCCGTGTCCAGTCGTTGCCGGAGCACCAGAAGCGGCCGATCGCGCAGGCTTCGACATGGAGCTTGCCGGAGCTCGTCAACGTCATCGTGCCGTAATAGGTGCTGCCGCTGGAACGGCTGTAGATGCTGCCGCTCCACACGTCGTGCGCTTTCGGCTTCATGTTGACGAGCACGCTCTCGCCCCTGTTCGACGCTTCGGTCAGCGCATAGCCGCACAGCGCCGGTCCGCAGCGTTCGATCCGGACCGTGCCCTTGGCGCCGCTGCTCTCCCATTCGCCGAGCGGCAGATAGGCCGGCTCGTCGTCACTGCGCTGTGCGATCGGTGTCGTTTGCTTGATCTCAGGGCTCGGCGCGACGACCGGCGCAACAACCTTCGGCGCATCGACGCGCTGAAGCTCAACCCGCGGCGGATTGGGGCTGAGGGTTTCAAATCTCGGAGCTTCTGATTTTGGCGCCGGAGGCGGCACAACCGGCTCCGACGTCGTCGCAGCAAGGACGGGGGCCGGCGGAGGCGCCGGTGGTGCCGCGACCACGGCCGGTTGCGGCGGACGAACCGGGGCCGCCGGAGCGACCTGCTGTGGTGCCTGCATGACCGGCGCGGGCGCAGGCGGCGGTGTTGGGACGCTGCAGGCATTCTCCGTTGGCTTGAGGCTGCGACTGGAAACCGAAACACAGGAGGTTGATCGGCAATTTCGGGGCGCCTCGACATGGAACCGGTGTCCGCCGATCGAGAAGGAGTAGGAACCGGCCTGGGCTGTGGGCGCCATCACCGTCAATGCGATCAATGTGCCGATCGAAGTCGCGAGCCGCTTCATCGAATGTCCCCCTTCGAGCCGCGATGACGTTACGCGCGAAGGAGCGGGCCTGAATGTGCGCTGCATCACCCAGCGCCGCCGAGCGGTTGTGACGACCATCACAGAACGCCCGGCCGGCCCGGCGTAGGGTCGAACCACGCTTCATCCACCAGCGACGTCAGTCCATATCGGGACCACGCATCCTTCGGAGGTTGTCATGAACAAGCTCACCATCGCCGCCACCGCGCTCTTCCTGGCTTCGACCGCCGCCGCTCATGCCGGCAATACGATCTCGTTCCAGGTCGAGGGCCAGCACATCCGCATCGAGACACCGCGCAACTGCGCCTCGCTCAACTGCGTGACCATCGTGGCGCCGGGCCTGTCGGACAAGCCGATCAAGCTGAACAACATCAACCTCAAGGGCCTCGGCGGCTCCAAGGATGATGACACCGACACCACGCCAGTCCCGGCGCCGGCCGCGCAGCCCGCGCCGGCTCCAGTGCAGCCGCAGCCCGTGCAGCAGGCTCCGGTGCAGGCGACCGCGCCGATCGCTGCTCCCGCCGCTCCGGCCGTTGCCGCCGCGCCGTCCGTCGACACGACGGTGCAGCCCGCCCCCGTTGCGGCTCCTGCGCCGGCCCCCGCTTATGTCCCCGCGCCCGCTCCGGGTCCGGCGGCCGCCGCGCCCGTGGCAGCGCCGAACTCGCCGGTCGGCGTCTGGGCGACCGAAGAGAACAAGGGCAATGTCCGCGTCGAACAGTGCGGCGCCAATCTCTGCGGCTACGCCGAGAAGACCAACGAGCGCATCCTGATCAACATGAAGCCCGATGGTTCGAAGTGGAGCGGCCGCATCCACGATCCCGACTCCGGACGCAACTACGACTCGACGATCGCGATGAAGGGCCCGAATGCGATGCGCGTGCAGGGCTGTGCCTTCGGCGGCATGTTCTGCGGCGGCCAGACCTGGAAGCGCGTGAGCTGACGCGCGAAGCGCGTCATCCTTGTTTCGAGATTCCGGGTTCGCGACTTCGTCGCGCCCCGGAATGACGAGCAAGAAGGCAGCGCCAGTCCCCGACACCGGGGCGTGGCGTTTGAACGTTCGCCCCGTCCGTGCGACCTATGTTCATCCGCCATTCAGCTCTGCCCGGCTGATATCGGCCGATCTCGCCTCGCGTTCTCACCGGGACCTCCTCGTGACTTCATTGGTGGCTTGGCGCCGCTTCGTGTTTGCGCTTGCGCTGCTGGCATTGCCGCTGGCGGGCGCGAGCGTGGCTTGTGCATCCGATGCGGTCGAGCTCGCGCAGGCGCAGCCACAGGCACAGCCGACACCCGCGCCCTCCCCGACTCCGTCAGCTTCGCCGACGCCGGCCGCGGACGCGCAACCTGCCGCCGTCGAGCCGATCGGCAACGTCGCGACCGTGACGGGAATCGCGACCGTGATCCGCGACAAGAACTCCTATCCGCTGCGCGTGCGCGACGACATCTATCTCAACGACGTCGTGCAGACCTCGTCGAACTCCTCGCTCGGCATCACCTTCAACGACGCCACCACGTTCAACCTCTCCGCCAGCGCCAGGATCACCATCGATAATTATGTCTATGAGGACGGCGGCAAGCAGAATTCGGCGATCTTCGACATCGGCAAGGGCACCGTCGCTTTCGTCGCCGCGGCGGTGGCGAAGACCGGCGACATGAAGATCGCGACGCCGACCGCGACGCTCGGCATCCGCGGCACCACCGGCGTCGTCGACGTGCCCGAGGGCGCGGCGGCGACCGGCACCAACAACGTCAACATCAAGCTCTATCCCGACGCCGACGGCCGCGTCGGCCACATCGAGGTCAACGACCGCTCCAGCGGCACGCGGCTCGGCGCACTGACGCAAGGATCGAGCGGCTTTGCGATCCGGCCCGGCGCGGCCACCGCCGGCGTCATGCGCTTTACCGCCGTACCGATCACGATTCCCGCGCAGCAGATCGCGCGCGACCGCGGCTTCGTCAGCCAGGTGCATCTGGCGCAAACCACGGGCCGGCAGATCGTCATCGAGCAGCGCGACTTCCGCCGCGCCAATCCGGCCGCGATCAGCCGCATTCCGCGCCCCGCGCAGCCGCCGCAACAACAGCAATTGCGGCCCAACACTGCGCCAGTCCAGCAACCGCAGCGGCCGAACGGCCAGCCCGGTCAGAACAATCGTCCGGGCCTGCAGCAGCCGGGTGCGAGGCCGAACCGCCAGGGAACGCAGCAAGGAACGCCGCAGCAGCAGCGGCAGGGCCAGGGACAACAAGGCGGCGCAGTGCAGCCGGGCAACTCGCGCGCGGGCCAAGGGCAACCGCAACATGGTCAGCAGCAGCCGGGCCAACAGCAACCCGGCCAGCAGCAAGGCGCCGAACGTCCCGGTGCACCGCGCGCCGGACAGGGGACTCAACAGCCCAACGCAACGCCGCAAACCCAGCCGCAGCGCAACGGACAGACTCAACCCGGTGGAGCCGTGCCGCCACAGCCGGGCGGAGCGCCGCAGCCGCAAACGCCGCGCACCGGCATGCAGCCCGGCCAGCCGCCTGCAGCTCAGCAACCAGGCATGCAGCGCCCAGGCGGCTTCCAGCAGCGTGCTCCCGCCGCACAGCGCCCCGTAACTCCGCGAAAGCCGGCGCCGGCGCCAAAAGAAAAGAGAGAGCGGCAGTGACAGCTTCGTCATTGCGAGCGCAGCGAAGATTCCATGGGGAGTGGATAGCGACCGGGTCTGAGGCCAGACTGAGGTTGCTGAAGCACTCAACCTGGAGACAACGATGTTGTTCGATCATCTTTCCGACGGACC
>NZ_JAVAYL010000243.1:0-445 GCF_054185225.1 Bradyrhizobium sp. 18BD
GATGATTATCGACCGGTTCATCATTAAAAAATACCTCGGCACATTTATATTCACCATGGCTATTTTCATGGCGGTATCTGTAGTGTTTGATGTATCAGAGAAATTAGAAAATTTTACCAGCCATCATGCCAAACTCCATGATATTGTATTTGAATATTATGCCGGCTTTGTTCCTTATTACCTCAATCTGCTTTCGCCGCTCATCAATTTCCTGGCGGTAATATTTTTTACCGCTAAAATGGCCAATCAAACAGAGATAGTGCCCATACTGAGCGGCAAAGCAAGCTTTAATCGTTTTTTGCGACCCTATTTTATAGCGGCCACGCTCATCTTTATCGTATCGTTTTTTGCCAATGTATATCTCATCCCTTATACTAATCACCTCAAAAACAGGTTTGAAAATGCCAACGGTATTGGAGATAACGACCCGAACAAAAGCCGGGTG
>NZ_JAVAYL010000244.1:0-444 GCF_054185225.1 Bradyrhizobium sp. 18BD
GATCAATACTGGAAATTAATTCAAGAAAGTAAGCGTAAAGTTAGACGTGACTACGAATTCAATGTTAATTCTCCAGAATTCCAAGATTTAGAATTACTTGTAAAAACAATGCGTGCTGCTGGTGCAGATGTTCAATATGTAAGTATTCCATCAAACGGTGTATGGTATGACCACATTGGTATCGATAAAGAACGTCGTCAAGCAGTTTATAAAAAAATCCATTCTACTGTTGTAGATAATGGTGGTAAAATTTACGATATGACTGATAAAGATTATGAAAAATATGTTATCAGTGATGCCGTACACATCGGTTGGAAAGGTTGGGTTTATATGGATGAGCAAATTGCGAAACATATGAAAGGTGAACCACAACCTGAAGTAGATAAACCTAAAAATTAAAATACAAATAGCACATAACTCAACGATTTTGATTGAGCGTATGTG
>NZ_JAVAYL010000245.1:0-444 GCF_054185225.1 Bradyrhizobium sp. 18BD
TCTGCTTTTGGTGGTATCGTTGGCGCAATGATAGAGATTGGTGTTAAACGTGGATTATATTCAAATGAGGCTGGTCAAGGTACAGGTCCACACGCAGCAGCGGCAGCAGAAGTATCACATCCAAGTAAACAAGGTCTAGTACAAGCATTTTCAGTTTATATTGATACATTATTTGTATGTACTGCAACTGCTCTGATTATACTTATTTCTGGTACATATAATGTGACTGATGGTACGGTTAATGCGAATGGCACACCGCATTTAATTAAAGATGGCGGTATTTATGTTGAAAATGCAACAGGTAAAGATTATTCAGGTACTGCGATGTATGCACAAGCCGGCATTGATAAAGCGTTCCATGGCAGTGGTTATCAATTTGATCCTACTTTCTCTGGCGTAGGTTCGTACTTTATTGCATTTGCTTTATTCTTCTTTGCATTTACT
>NZ_JAVAYL010000246.1:0-444 GCF_054185225.1 Bradyrhizobium sp. 18BD
GCGCCGGCCCTCGCGGCCGAGCCCGTCGGTGAGCGAGCGCGACCCCGAGGCGACCCCGGCGATCGCGGCGACGCCGAGCGCGATGCAGAACAGGAACACGACGAAGCCCGAGAGCCCGCCGCGCAACTCGCGCAGCGCGAGGCGCAAGGTGAGCGGCAGGGGGCTCCGGCGCGGCGGCTGGCGCCGCGCCTCGGGCGTCCCGAGGGTTCCGTGCATCGCCGTGCCTCAGGCCGGGATTCCGGCCTCGATCCGCCCTGCGCGTACCCGCACGGTGCGGTCGCAGAGCCGGGCGAGGCCGGGATCGTGGGTGACGAGGACCAGGGTGGCGCCCCGGTCGCGCTTGAGGGCGAAGAGCAGGTCGACGATGCCGGCCCCCGTCGCCTCGTCGAGGTTGCCGGTGGGCTCGTCCGCCACCAGGATCGCCGGATCGGGCGCGATGGCCCG
>NZ_JAVAYL010000247.1:0-442 GCF_054185225.1 Bradyrhizobium sp. 18BD
GCACCTTCACCAGTCAGCACCTTTAGTCCGACTCCGCGTTTGGTGAGGTCGCCGACTGTGTTCACCAAATGCCGCAAATCGCGCCCGAGCCGGTCGAGCTTCCAAATGACGAGTGTATCGCCAGAGCGCAGCGCCTTGAGACCGGCCGCAAGCCCGGGACGATCATCGCGGCGGCCTGAAGCCGTATCCTGATAGATGTGGTCGGGATCGACGCCAGCCACCAGCAGGGCATCGCGCTGCAAGTCGTGGAGCTGGCTGCCGTCGGCTTTCGAGACCCGCGCGTAGCCGATGAGTGTTGTCACATATACGTCCGTCTGCGTGACGGAGCGGCATTGCCCGTCGATCGATCGCCATAATGTCACATAACCCGTATTGTGGTCTACGCTCCGTGAACAGGGCCGCTTCCCTGTTGCGTGACGAACAGGAAGCCGATGCCGTCCAG
>NZ_JAVAYL010000248.1:0-442 GCF_054185225.1 Bradyrhizobium sp. 18BD
CCAGCCGCGGCTCCAGGGGCAGAGGCAGCTGCGCGGCGAACAGCGCGTCGATGGCGAAGGGGATCGCGGCGCCGACCGCCAGACCGATCCCCGTGCCGATGCCGGCGATGAGCATCACCTGGGTCAGGTAGAGGTTCACCACCGCCGAGCCCGGCGCGCCGACGCTCTTGTAGGTGGCGATGGAGCCGCGCTTGCGCTCGACGAAGGCGTGGACGGCATTGGCCACGCCGACGCCGCCGACGATCAGCGCGGTCAGCCCGACGAGGGTGAGGAACTGCGTGAAGCGCTCGATGCTCTTGGCGAAGCGCGGGTCGGCGTCGGAGCGCGCGCGCATCTCCCAACCCGCCTCCGGCACCGCCTTGGCGATGCGTGCGGCGCTCTCGGCGAGCTCTGCGTCGGTGGCGCCGGGCTTCTGGAGGCGGTAGCTCCAGCGGTTGAGGCT
>NZ_JAVAYL010000249.1:0-442 GCF_054185225.1 Bradyrhizobium sp. 18BD
GTGAGCTGCATCACGTCGTCCGGATCCTGCTGCGCGCGTTGCCGCTCGACCAGGGCGAGGATGAACTCGCGTTCGTCCATCGCATGGCGTAGCGCCGCCTCGTTCAGCTTGGCCTCGGTGATGTCGAGCGTGACGCCGGAAAAGCGCTGCGGCCGCCCGTCCGGGCCGTTGCGGCTGCGCCCCTGCACCGCCAGCCAGCGCTCGGTGCCATCCGGCAACGCAAGGCGATATTCGGTCGAGACCGGGCTTTCCTGCGCAAAGGCAGCCTGCATCACCTTGCTGAACGGCAGGTAATCGTCAGGATGGATATGCGCCATATAGGCGGAGGCTGATGCGCCCTCGCGCGCATGTTTCGGATCGATGCCGTAAAGCCGCGCCATCCGTTCGTCGCCGACGACCGTATCGCTGGCCAGGTCCCATTCCCAGGTGCCGACATTGCCCG
>NZ_JAVAYL010000027.1:0-115978 GCF_054185225.1 Bradyrhizobium sp. 18BD
ACAAAGCGAAGGCGTTCTTCCATGACCGAACTCGCTCTCCACGGCATCCACACCTCCCGCAGAACAAAAGCGGAAAGTGTAACCCATGTGTCCGGTACGTTCTGTCACCTATGTCTCGGGCCGCTCAAGGCCGGGGGGGGGAGTCCCCCCTACTTGCCCTGAATCTTCAGCCCATTGGGACCGACATGGTTCCCGGCTGTCGGGGAGCCGGCGCCGGATGTCAGCTTGCGGGAAAGACTGTGCGCCGGGCCCGTGCCAGCGTGTCTGAGGGCGCCTCGTGGAAGGTCGCGCGGTAGGCCGCGGCGAACTCGCCGAGATGATGGAAGCCCTGGGCGCGTGCGCATGTCGCAACCGACGTGCCACCGCTCCTGAGAAGCTGGGTGCGGGCGGCCCAGAGCCGCTTCAGGCGGATGTATTGATGTAGACTCATGCCGCGCACCTTGTTCACCGCACCGCTGAGCGTCCGGACCGAGACGCCGAATTCACCCGCGAGATCGGCAGTGTAGATCGGTGAGGTCGGATAGGCGGTAACGTAATCGTCGATCCGCTCAACCAGCCTGGCGCAGCGCGCGCCGGCACTCGGGGCGGTGCGGTCCGACAACGGGTCAATCCGAAACAGGTCATCGAGGGCGAGCAGCAGGCCCTCCTGCAGATGCGCGGCGACCTCCCTGGTTTCGAACATGTACGGGTTGACGGACGCGGTCCTCAGGATATCGAGCACGAGCTGTCGCGCGTGGAGGTGAGCCGCGGGGTCTGCGATGAGCACCCACACCGCATCGGCGCGATCGAACCAGCCGCGGTCTTTGAGCGCGGGGGAGAACATGATCAGCGCGTGATGATTGACCTTGGGTTCGACGAAATGGCAATCATGCGTGCCGCGCAAGGCCACGTAGAAGCGCGAGTCGAGCTCGATCCCGCTCGAGCTGGCCTGCAAATCGTCGGTCATGGGCAGGATCACCATGCCCCCCGGCGCGCGATAGACGGTATCGAGGATGCGCGCAAACGACCTCGCCACGATGATCCGGCATCCCGGCAGGTTCACAATTACGCGCGCCGCGGCAAAATTGGCGACGTCGAGCGGAATGCTCCGGGAGTCTTCCAAATGCTCGGCCGGCCGAAACGCATCGATGTCGGCAAACCGGACCAACTGAAGGGCGGAGGAGGGGGCGAGAGCGTCGAAAAACATGCGCTGGCCAAGTTCTGCAATATGACAATTAAATGAATGTCAGTACACGTAATCAATGGCGAAACTTGTCGCACCCGTAAACTGGATTCCTGGCCGTAGTATTGCGGACGTCATGCCACTAGGGCGCCAGATCATTGTCACCGTCAACGGTCTCGGCTCATCGGCTGGCCGGACGAAAGGTCGATGAAATGAAGCCGCGTGCAGGCGGGACAGGCAAAGGACTCGAAGCTGCGTCCTTCCGGTCTCTGCTGCTTTTCCAGATGCGTCTGCACATTCATGCCCGTCTGCGGGCATCTGAAAACAATTAAGTCGGCCATCGACGCAGAATGACGGCGCTGGGAATTTTCACTTTGATCTAGATCAGTTTTGGAGCTGCTCCAGGCTGGTCGCGCCGGTGCCTTCATCATCTCGCAAAAGCGAAGGGGCCCCGAGGGCCCCTTCGACGTCACCAGCGGCGATAGCCGTAATAACCATAGCGCGGGCCGTAGCCGCCGCCGTAATAGCGCGGCGGTCCATAATAGCGGGGGCCGTAGTACGGCCGCGGTCCGTAATAGCCATAATAGTTCGGACGCCAGAAACAGCGCCCCCAGGCGTCGCAGACCATGCGGACCTGCTCGACGGCAGAGACCTGCGGGACCACAGGTGCAGGCGCAATGGGCATGGCGGACGCCGCCGGCGATGCCAGGACGGCACCGAACAGGGACGCGGCGACGAGGCCAATCTTAAGCTTCATGATGATGTCTTCCTCTACTTACGCAAAACAGGTTATCGAAGTTGTTCTGATGAAATTGTGGCGGAACCGAAATGTAATGCTGATGAACAAATCTTCAGCCAACCCGCCCCGGACCTGATCCAACGCCGCTACACTAGCTTGGTCTTGCCCGGCTTGCCATGCCGCCACTGCCGAGCCGTCCGCACCGCAGCACATCGCTGTCATCCTTGATCCTGCGCAATTCGCACGCGCCGCTTCGTCCCTAGTCTTGCCGATGTGGGCAGCGTTGCGCGGAATGCGAAGCGCCGCCGGGCCGGCCCGCAACCGGTCAGGCCCACGGTTTGTTTGGAGCTGTGCAATGGACAAGATGAGAATCGACAAGGGTGACTGGCTGGTTGTGTGCGACGGGCGCAAGGCGCTGATTTTGGAAAACCTCGGCGACGAGATGTTTCCGAACCTCCACACCAGGGAGGTGCACGAGCAGCCCAATCCCGCGACCAGCGCGCAAGGCAGTGACGCGCCAGGCCGACTGCATGGCGCCGCAGGCGGTGCGCGCAGCTCGGTCGAGCAGACCGATTGGCATGATGAGGCCGAGCGCGCCTTCCTGCGGAGCCTCGCCGGCCGACTCGATGCCGCGGTCAACGCGGGAGAGACCTCGGCGCTGACCATGGTGGCTTCGCCGCGTGCGCTCGGCATGATCCGCGCCGATTATTCGGACGTCGTGCGCAAGGCGCTTCAGGGCGAGGTCGGCAAGGACCTCGTCAAGCTGCCGGTCTATGAGATCGAGAAGCAATTGCTGCAGTCGGGCGCCGCGAAATAGGGACGCCCGAAAGCCGACGCGCCGGTGCCCCTCAGAAGCAGGGATGCCGGCGGCGGTCCTGGCCGACATAGGCGGCCGAGCTCCGGTAGCAATGGTTGGTCGAGGGGCCGTCGTAAAAGGCGAAAGTGCCGGGGGCGATGCCGGGGCCGTAATTGTGCAGATAGCTGATCGGGTAGGGCAGCGGATTGGCGGCATGGTAGCGGTGGTACCGGTGATGTCCATTCGCCTCCGCAAGGCCAGGGACTAGGATTGCCGCCGACAGGGCAGCAACCGCGGCTACAAGCTTGAACTTGCTCATCTCGATTCTCCGGAACCCGCGCAAATAGCTTAGCCATTATAACCATTTCGAGCGGTCTGGGCACCGTCCGGCGGCCGGAATCCGGGGCCCGTCCCGCCGATTCCCGGGTGGGTGTGACAGAATTGCCGGAAGGGCCGTTCCGGCCTGCCCATTTTTGGCCTTTTCGGGATGCTTAACGAATTTCCCACACAAGTATGACCAAGAAGAATTCGGTAAAAGATTCCTGCGGGCCATTTGGGGTGCTTTGGGGTGCTCTTGAGGCCGGCCCGTTCCTGCAAGGTTTTCACCGTCCTGTCGCCATGCGCATCACGCTTCTGAGCCTGTTGTTGCTCTGCCTCGCCGCCGTCACGCCGGCGCGCGCCGATTTGCACATCACGCGCGACCACGGCGGCTATGTCGAGGAGTACAAGGTCAAGTACAAGCGCGTCCGCGAGAAGGGCGAGCGCGTCATCATCGACGGCATCTGCAACTCGGCCTGCACCCTCGTGCTCGGCATCGTGCCGATGAACAAGATCTGCGTGACCCCCCGCGCCAGCCTCGGCTTCCACCAGGCCTATTACGACAAGGCCTTCACCTTCGGCATCAAGGTCACCAGCGCGGAGGGGACGTCCGACCTGATGTCCTACTACCCCGACACGGTGAAGGACTGGATCCGCCGCAATGGCGGGCTCACCACCGACATGAAGAAGATCAAGAACGGCATGGATCTCTGGAAGATCATCGACCCCTGTCCGGAAGAATGGTGAGCGGCTGAGCCGCGCCGCGGTCCGACGCAGCGCAGCATCGCCGGACGAGAAATTCGCATTGCCGCATAGGCCCCCATCAGGCAATGAGGGCGGCAATGAACCATAATCAAGAAGCCCTGACCGCCCGCGCCGCGCCGATCCTGTTCGTGCTGCTCTGGAGCACTGGATTCATCGGCACCAAATACGTCATCCACAACGCCGATCCCTTGACCTATCTCGCCATCCGCATGGCGATCGTGGTCGGCCTGATGGCGATCATCGCGGCGATCGCGCGGCCGAAATGGCCCGATCGCATCGGCATCGCGCACAGCGCGGTCGCCGGCATCCTCGTCCACGGCTTCTATCTCGGCGGCACCGCGATCGCGATCGCGCATTCGATTCCGGCCGGGCTCTCCGCGCTGATCCCGGGGCTGCAGCCGATCCTGACCTCGACCATTGCCAACCGCTGGCTCGGCGAGAAGGTGACGCCGGTGCAATGGGCCGGCCTCGTGCTCGGTCTCGGCGGCGTGGTGCTGATCCTGCACGGCCGTCCCATGACCGGGGAGGCCGGGCTCGGCTGGCTCGCCTCGGTGGTCTCGCTGATCAGCATCACGCTCGGCACGCTCTACCAGCGCCGCTACTGCAACCACATCGACTGGCGCGCCGGCAATCTGGTGCAGTACATCTCCGTCACGATCTTCTTCACGATCGGTGCCTTCCTGTTCGAGGACCGCGTGGTGCACTGGACGCGCGAGTTCGTGCTGGCGCTGGCCTGGCTCGCAGTGGCGCTCTCGATCGGATCGATCGGGCTGCTCTACTGGCTGATCCGCCACGCCGCGGCGACGTCGGTCGCGAGCCTGTTCTACCTGGTGCCCGCCGTGACCGCGCTGATGGCCTATCTGCTGTTCGGCGAGAAGCTCGACATGCTCGCGATTGCCGGCATGGCGATGTGCGCGGCGGCGGTGTTCGTGGTCAACCGGAGGTTCTAGGCAGAAGGCAGCAATCGGGAATACATCCCTGACGTGCAGGGCGCCGCGTGCTAGGCTGGCCGCATTTCAGTTTCCCTTTCACACGGTGATTTCCATGAAGAAGGCGAGACGTGCGCTGCTCGGCCGGTCCTTAAAGCCGGTCCGGATTGCCTGCATCAACTATGCGGAGGAGAGCATCAGCGGCCGCATGATGAGCAAGCTCACCGCGGCGCTGCAGAAATGCTACGACCGGCATTTCCTGCCGGTGTGGGGGTATCCGGTCGATCTCTATGTCACGCGCAAGCCGAAGGCGACCGACTGGCAGCTGGTCTATTTCGACGATGCCTCGCACAAGAACATGCTCGGGCGCCACGAGCTGACCCATCGCGGCCAGCCCATCTCCAAGATCTTCGTCAAGGCGCTGGGCGAGGAGCCCGTCAGCGTCGCGGCCTCGCACGAGCTGTTCGAGATGGTGCTCGACCCCATGGCCAATCTCTGGGCCGACAAAAATCCGAACACCCAATACGCCTATGAGGTCTGCGACGCCGTGGAGGAGGATTCCTTCGTCGTCAGCGGCTTCGAGATGTCGAACTTCGTCTATCCATCCTGGTTCGAGCCGTTCAAGCATCCGCGCGGCACCAAATTCGACCACAAGGGAACGCTGACGGAGCCGTTCTCGATGACCGAGGGCGGCTATGTCATCAAGAAGGTCAATGGCAGGAAGGTGATCAAGGCATTCGGCTCGGCCGAAAAGAAGCGGCGCTTCAACGCCGAGGACCGGCGCGGTCATCGCAGCGAATTCCGCGATCCGCAAGGCGAGCATCATCCGGGCCGGCGCGCCGCCAAGCGGCGAGGGTAGGGAGAAGTCCCCGGGCGCGCCCGCACCCGGAGACCCCGCGCGTTGCGATCAGCGCTTGGCCTTCTTGGCCTTCTTCTTCGACTTGGGAGCCTTCTTCGCGGACTTCTTGGCAGCTTTCTTCGCGGCTTTTTTTGCCGACTTCTTTGCAGCCTTTTTCGAGGTCTTCTTCGCAGCCTTTTTGGCTTTCTTCTTGGAAGCCTTCTTCGGCGCTACTTTCTTCGCGACCTTCTTTGCAGCTTTCTTGGTAGCCTTCTTCGCCTTCTTCGCCTTCTTGACGGCGGTGACGGCGGCATCCTTGGTCGCCTCCACGGCGGTGGTCATCGTCTCCATCACCTGCTCGGTGACCGGCTTCTCGTCGTCCATATCGTCCCCCACGGTTTGTATGGAGCGATGACGATAGCGGGTTTCATAATTGTGTCAAAGCAACGCTCAACCTTTGCGGATGTTTGCGTAAGCGGCGAGCGCGCGCTCGCGTCCCTTGGTGTGATCGATGATCGGCAGCGGATAGGTCTTGCCGAGCGTGACGCCAACGCTTGCCAGCTCGATCGGTGTTGCCTGCCAGGGCTGGCGGATCAGCTTGGCCGGCCGTCCTTCAGCTCCGCCACCCAGCGCTGGACATGGCTTCCGTCAGGCCTGAGGTGCCCTCGCGGTCGGGGCGGTCGCGATCGCCGACATAGCCGCGCGCGATGTGCTTGACGAAGTCGCGCACGCGCGCGCGCCGCGGCCTCGCCCCGGGGGCCAGGTCTCGCGCAGGCCGCCGGCCCAATCCGGCTTGGCCGGCTCGAGCTTCCAGCTCTCCAACTTGTCGCTGGCGAGCATCAGTGCCGGGCGCAGCTCCTTCGGTGCGGGCAGGGGCTTTGGCGGATCGCCGAGCGACAGCCGCGGGTGGCGCTGTGAACCGTCGTTAATAGGGCCGTAAGCCGATTGCATGAATATGCAAGAATTCCGAGGGTGGTTCCATTCATGTCTAACTCATTAACGGCGAAGGTCTTGCCGCGCTTCAAGCTGGGCACCAAGGCCGTCCTGAGCGCGGTGCTGCTGATCGCCGTGAACACGGCGCTCGTGGTCGGTGCCGGCTATTGGTCGCTCACCTCCGCCTTCAACGACCGCGCGCTGCGCGACATCGAGGTCAATCTGCGCACGCTGGCGCTGGCCTTTGCCGAGATCGTGCCCGACGCCAGGATCACGATGCGGGACGGCGCGGTGGCGCGCATCGAGATTCCCAAAATGCCGGACTTCAGGGATCACGCCATCGTCGATCGCGCGGTGTCCTATGTCGGCGGCAATGCGACGCTGTTCGTGTTCGACGATGCGAGCGGGCAGTTCGTGCGCCGCTCGACCAATGTGAAGAAGGAGAACGGCGACCGCGCCGTCGGCACCCAGCTTGCCGCCGATCATCCGGGGCAGGGCGCGCTGCGCCGCGGCGAGGCCTATCGCGGCCCCGCCATGCTGTTCGGCAAGTCCTTCATGACCGCCTATTTCCCGGTGCAGGATGCGGCCGGCAAGGTCGTCGGCATTCTCTATGTCGGCATCCCCATGGCGCAGTTCGAGAGCATGCTGGCCCAGGCGATCTCGAGCATGGCGATTGCCGCAGGGCTCGCCGCGCTGCTGGTCCTGGCGCTCACCCTGCTGATCGTTCGCCGCGTCACCAAGCCGCTCAGCTCGGTCACGCACTCGCTGACGGCGTTGGCCAACGGCCGGAACGACGTCGAGATCGAGTGCGAGGATCGGGCCGACGAGATCGGCGAGATCGCCCGCACGGTCGCGGTGTTCAAGAGCAATTCGCTGGAGCGGGCGCGCCTGCGCAGCGAGCAGACCGCGGCGACGGCTGCCGCGGCCGAGCAGCGCAAGGCGGAGCTGCGCAACTTCGTCGAACAGTTCCGCGGCAGCGTCGGCGGCATCCTCGACAAGGTGCTGACCTCCTCGGGCGAGTTCGGACGGGCGGCGCGGCAGCTCACCGACGCCGCGCGCTCCACCGCCGATCTGTCGGCGCAGTCGGCTGGCGCCTCCGAAAGCGCGTCCGAGCATGTCCGCTCGGCCGCGTCAGCCTCCGATGAGCTGTCCCAGTCGATCTCCGAGATCACCCGCCGGGTGCAGGAATCCAACGAGATTTCGGCCGAGGCGGTGCGGCAGGCCGAGGCGACCGACCAACGCATCGCGCAGCTCTCCGAGGCGGGCGCGCGGATCGGCGACGTCGTCAAGCTGATCACCTCGATCGCCGAACAGACCAATCTGCTGGCGCTCAACGCCACCATCGAGGCCGCGCGCGCCGGCGATGCCGGCCGCGGTTTTGCGGTCGTGGCTCAGGAGGTCAAGACGCTCGCCGGCCAGACCGCGAAGGCAACCGAAGAGATCTCGAACCAGATCGCGAGCATGCAGCTTGCGACCGAGGAGTCGGTCGTGGCGGTCAAGGGGATCGGCCAGACCATCGAGCGGATCAGCGGTATCGCGAGCTCGATCTCGGCTGCGGTCGAGCAGCAGCGGAGCGCCACCCACAACATCGCGGCCAGCGTTCGCGCTGCGGCCTCCGGCACGGCCGATGTTGCGGTGAATGTCCGTCACGCCGCCAAGGGCGCGAGCGAGACCGGCGAGACTTCGAGCCGGATGTTTGCCTCCGCCCAGGCGCTGTCAGGCGAGAGCCTGCATCTGAAGGCCGAGGTCGACGGCTTCCTGGACCGCGTGCACGCGGCCTGAGCCAGGTCCCAATGCGCCGTGGCGCATTGGGGGAATCGATCGGTTGCTATCCGCAACCGCCAGAAGTCATTTCGGCTGCGGCACGATGCGGATGTAAGGCTTCGGTTCCTTCCAGCCCTGCGGATAGATCGTCTTGGCCTCGTCGTTGGAGACCGAGCCCGCGATGATCACGTCCTCGCCCTGCGACCAGTCGGCCGGGGTGGCGACGCGATGCTTGGCGGTGAGCTGCAGCGAGTCGATGACGCGAAGGATCTCCTGGAAGTTCCGGCCCGTGGTCATCGGATAGACCAGCACCAGCTTGATCTTCTTGTCCGGCCCGATGATGAAGACGTTGCGGACGGTCTGGTTGTCGGCCGGCGTGCGGGTGAGGGGATCGCCCGAGGTCGAGGCCGGCAGCATCTCGTACAGCTTCGAGACGTTGAAATCGGTGTCGCCGATCATCGGGTAGTTCGGGGCTGCGCCTTGCGTCTCCTTGATGTCCTCCGACCACTTGGAATGGCGGTCGACCGGATCGACCGAGAGGCCCATCAGCTTGACGCCGCGCTTGTCGAATTCCGGCTTCAACTTGGCGAGAGCGCCGAGCTCGGTCGTGCAAACCGGCGTGAAGTCCTTGGGGTGCGAGAACAGGAGAGCCCAGCTGTTGCCGATCCAATCGTGGAACTTGATCTTCCCTTCGGTGGTCTCGGCTTCGAAGTCAGGGGCGGTGGCGCCGATCGGAAGTGTCATGGTTCTACCTCATCTCATTGAATATACTTGAGAAATAGTCTGCGGCCGTCGCCCCCAGTATAGGGACTTGATGGCCCTAAGTGAACGGTGACTGAACTGCTTGAAGTAAAATGTGAATTCCTCCTCTGAAGGGCTGATCTTACAGCACATTTTTGTTACGGGGGCGGCTGCGGCGAAACATCTCCACCGGGGCTTCACGGTCTCGATTGCCGCGATAAAGCCTTTTATGACCCTCATCACGCTCGCCCGACGCTCTCTGGAACCCAAACGGTCCTCGTAGCGACTAATCGGCAACCATTGAGAAAAGTCGCGATCCCCGTATCGAATCCTTAACCGCCCCTTTACGCCCGCATGAAAATGCTGGTCGATCAGAAGAAATCTGGAAGTGAACTATGTCCGCCGCTGCGCCTAAGTCTGCCGACTCGCCTTCCCTTGAACCGTCCTGCCGCGATACCTCGGCCCACGCACTGACCATCGTCCGTGACGGCGTGATCACGGGCGAAGGCCCCACCACCAAGGGCCGGGTCCACTTTTCCCGCTCGCTCGATGCCGATGACACTGCCTGGTGCGTGCGCATCCTGACCGCGACCGCCGTCAACGATCAGCCGGTCAGCCGCGCTGAAGCCGAAGCCCTGTTCGAGATCAACGAAGCTGCGACCGAGCGCACCGATGGTGGCCGGTTCGACGATTTGCTGGCCAAGGCCGTGGCCCACTACGCCGCGAGCGCCTCGGGCCTGAAGGTGCCGCCGCGCAGCGTTGCGCTGTCGGCCGATAGCGACATCGAGAGCTGGGCGCCGGCCTATGCGTCGAAGGTGAACAGCGAGATGCTGGAGTGGATCGCCGGCCAGATGCGCGGCAAGCGCCAGAACAACCGTCGCCTGATGGCGATGGTGGCGACCTTCCTGGGCGCCACCGCACTGCCTCTGGCGGGCCAGCTGCCGAACGTGTTCGACATCGGCATGTAATGAAACGAGATTGTCGCGCCCCTTGCGGGGCGCGAGCGAAGCGGCGGGGGTTATTTCCCCGCCGTTTTTTGTTTGTCGGTGTCCGGCTCGAGGCCGAGCGTGCGGCCGGGGAAGCCGGCGGCATCGAAGTAACGCTGGCTGCCGACGCGCTGGACGTTGAGCACGGTCTCCAGACCGTTCTCGGACTTCTTCTTGGACCGCTCCACGGACTTGAATGCCTTCGGCACGATGCCGTTGGGCAGCGCCTCCGACATCACGCGGCCGACGAGGCCGCCGTTCTGCGCGCCGCGCAGGCCGAGCAGCTGGGCCGCGGTCATGCCGACGTCGGCGTTGCTGACCGGGATCTCGCTGACATAGGCGGTTTTGAAGTCCGGACCGATGGCGGCCATGAAGTTCATGGTGTCGCCGCGGCTGAAGCTGCCGTGCATGCCCTGGCCCTGGCGCAGCACGGTGTCGGCCACCTGCACCGAGCAGTTGGTCGGCGCCTCGCCGCAATCGCTGGCATAGGAGCGGAAGTTGACGACGATCGACGGCGTCGGCGTCGCCGACTTGCCGCGCAGATTGATGCTCGAGAGCGGCAGCGTGCCCGGGAAGCGGCCGAGCGAGTCCTCGACGAACAGGCCGGACACGTAGTCCTGCTCAAGCAGCGCCTTGATGGTCTTTGCCGCCAGCTTCTTGTCCTTGCTCGGCAGGTAGATCAGGTCGGAGCCGCCATTGGTGGCGACGACGAGGTCGGGCTTCTCCGGATCCTTGCCGAGCACGCCATTGCCGGCCTTCGGATGCTTGTTGCCTTCGATCTTCGCGTTCTTGTCGTTGGGGTCGAACAGCGGCAGGTCGAGCGCCTTGGCAAGGTCGATCGCCAGGAAGCCCATCGGCAGGAAGTCCTTCGGCGTGTCGTCATAGCTGAGCTTGGCCGAGGGGCTGGTCTTGCTCTCCTTGGAGATGGTCGAGAAGCCGTGGTCGGCCTGGATCATGATGTTGGTGCTCGCAGTGAGCCCAAGCTCGTCCAGCGCCTTGCGGATCTGGGCGAGGTTGTTGTCGGCGTTCTTGATGCTCGCCATCGTGCTCGGGCCGTTGATGCCCGGCTTGATCTGGTTGAGGCTGTCGCCCTGGTTATGCTGGGTTCCGTCAGGATCGCGCGACCAGAACACCAGCACGAAGGGCTTGTTGCGCGCCTTGAACATCGGCAGCACCACCTTGGTGGCGACGTCGGCGAAATAGGCCTGCTGCGCGACGTTGGCGACGGTCGTGCCGGGCGTCTTGGCATCGCCCGCCTTGGAGTTGTCGCCGCGCGGCGGCGTGGCAAGGGGCAGGCCGGCCTTGGTCAGCGCCGCCTTCACCTCGTCCGACAGCGACACGCCGTTCTTGCCGCCGGTGGAGTCGTCGAACACGACCGAATGGAGACCCGGCTTTTCGGGCTTGTCGGTGTGGTCGAACTGGTAGGTCGGACCGACCTTGCCGATCGCCGCGGTGCTGAGGCCCTTGTCGCGGGCCAGCTTCAGGATGGTCTCTTCGTTGAGATAATCGCCCTTGAAATGCTCGTCGATGTCGCCGAGCACGGCGTCGTTCTCGATGAAGGGGACGACCGTGTCGCCGGCGGGAGCGGAGGTGTAGTTGGTCCAGATCGTGTTGGAGAACACGCCGGTATCGCCGAGGTAATGGCCGGTCGACATCGCCGAGCCGTTGGCCATGGTGAAGGTCGGGAAGAGGGAGTGCGAGTTCTTGAAGTTGACGCCCTTGTCGCGAACCTCGGCCATCGCGGGGGCCGTCTCCGGCGTCACCTTCAGCGCGCGCAGGCCGTCCGGAATGAACAGGATCAGGTTACGTGGCGTGTTGTTGTTCTGGGCGGCGGCAAATCCGGTGGTCAGCACGGTCAGTCCGGCTGACAGCAACACCAGTGAACGGCGCATCAAGTCTCTCCTGCGATGAGGCGAATGGCCGCGGCCGCGGCCCCCGGCATCGTTTAGTTTTGCTGTATGACGGTTTTGTTACAAGAGCGGAGGTGCCTGCAAGAGGGTTGGGGAGGGACCTCGACCTCACGGACACGTCATTGCGAGCCGATGGGCCCGCGCGAAGCGCGGCCCGATGACTGGCTCGGCGAGGCGATCCAGACTGCTTCCGCGGGGACAGTATCCATTCCGTCATCCTGAGGTGCGAGGCGTGCGATGCGAAGGCATCGCATGCCGAGCCTCGAAGGATGAGCGGCCGAGATGCAGCCGGGCCGTCGCCCTTCGAGGCCTCCGCTTCGCTCCGGCACCTCAGGGTGACGGTCATCGATTGGTACTCGCGTCAAAAGATTCTCGAACAACAGACACACCTTCGCGTCCTCGCGGCTCATCTCGCCCGAGCTTTGCTTCTGCGCTTCACCCTCCAATGAAAGAGGGCGCAGGGAAGGCCGGGAGCCGGCTGGCTCCCATTGACCGCCATGCCATGAGCAGGTTGCGCTACAATGCACAGCGGGTAACAGGGCAGCCGGAGCATCCCGGCCTTCCCTGCGCGATGGTTGGAACGGCTTATGTCGTGCGCTCCCCGGGGAGCGATGCACTATTGCCCCCGTCGCCTTGCCGATGGCTGATGCGCGTATCCGGTTGGACAGCACGCATCACGACAAGGCTTGACGCACAGACCCCGGGCGTCAGGACCACACGATTTTGCCGTACGCGAACCGCATCTGTCGTTGGCGCGAGGTCTTCGCTCACGGTTGCCCGCCCTGCGAAGCTTTTTCGCGCCGATGTGGCCCACGTCCACCGCCGCCCGGCCCGCGTTCGTGACGATCGCGATACGCCCCTCTTCCTTGGGCCGGGTTGCGACGATGGATACGCCGTTTCCGAATTTCGGTAAAGCGGAATATTTTTGACGGACGGTCTCGACCAATGGATGGCGTGTTTTGCCCGTCGGGCAACGCAAGGTCTCGTAGCCCGGATGAGCGAAGCGATATCCGGGATCAACGGCACAAGCGGCCCCGGGTGTCGCTTCGCTCACCCGGGCTACGAACTGCCCGAGTGTTTCTCAGCATCGTCATTGCGAGCGCAGCGAAGCAATCCAGAATCTTTCCGCGGAAAGACTCTGGATTGCTTCGTCGCTTCGCTCCTCGCAATGACGGAGGAGGCGACAGCGGCGCTTGTTCAACTGGCAGCACGAACCGCGAAGGCACCGTCAAACGAAAAGACCCGCCGCTCGATGAAGCGGCGGGTCGTTCGACCGAAACTCCCTCGCTACCAGCGATAGACGCCGGTCAGCGTGCCGTTGTTGTTTCCTTCCGGGCCGACGTCGCCCTGCGTCGAACTCGGCGCCGGATGGTTGGAGCCGTTGAGGGTGCCATACGTCTCCGGATAGTACGCGCGCGGTTGCATCGGCTCATAGCCAGGCGCGGTGCGGTCCCAGCCGGCGCGCGGTTCGCTCCAGCCGTAGCCCTGCGCCGATGCGGCGGTGGTGCCCGCGATGAGTGATGCCGTGATCAGGCAGAGGAGTTTTGATGTGTTCTGCATTGAGGATGCTCCTTGCTTCTGGTCGGGGCCAACGGATGCCATGGAGGAGCGTTCCGGATAGATCGGGCCGTCGCGATCAACTCCGATCACCAGGTTATGAAGCGCCGTTCTTGGACGTTTCCCGGAACGAAGTGGCTGAAACCAGACGGGAATTCGGGGCGCCATGCCGCACCCTGTTCCCGGTTGATGTCGTGCCTTAACCAACAATTAATTATACATTTGCGGGCGGGCGACAGGGCGGCCTAGCGTGCGGTGGGGAGCCGCCGAAGCCGAACGAGTTGGTGCGTATCATGATGTCCAGATCATATGGGGCGCTGTGCGCCTTGCTCAGCGCAGCCGCGCTGCTCCTTGCTGCCAATGACAGCTTTGCGCGACCGGGCGGCGCCGCGCCGCATGGCGTAACTGGCGTGGCGCCAGCCGGTCCGATGGCGCGTCCGCCGATGGCGCCGGGCGCTCGGTTCCGCGGCCGCAACACGCCCTGGGTCTATTGGCCGGGCGGCGGCGGGTTCTTCTACGACAATGCGGGCTACAGCCAGCCCTTCGCCGATACCGCGCAGCCGGCCGCCTCCACCGATGTGCGCTACACCTACACCTACGACGTTCCCTGGGACTGGTCGCATCGCTTCCCGCCGAACGTCGTGCCGTCCGACCGGCCCTATGTGCCGAGCTGTCCGACGGAGCAGGTCACGGTGCCCGGCCGCGGCGGCGGCGAGCACACCGTCAACATCATGCGCTGCTATTAGGCGGCGCTAGCCTAACTCAAAGCTTGTCACGCCGAAGACGCGGTCGATCCGCAGCGGCGTGATGTCGCCCGTGTACATCCGCGCCGTTTCGAACACCGGCTTGAGGCTGAGCGTCTCCGCGACCGCGATCGCCTCGCGATTGATGGCGGGGACATCGAGGAATATCTCGCCGCCGCCCGTGCTTGCGAGCAAGGCGTGCACGATCGCTTCCGCCGCCGCACGATCGTCGGCGACGAGCGGGCCGATCTTGCAGCCGCTCCGGCACGGCCGGATCACACCCCATGCGGTGAGCTTGCCGTCGCGCAGCAGCGCGCGGCCGGCATGTCCTGGCGTATTGATCCAGGCGCGCAGGAAGGCGCTGCGCGCGGCGGGGAAGACCGTGGCGTCGTCGGCTTCCACAAGCGCGAACGGGATCGTGTCGAGCGCAACCACGCCGGCAGGCGGCGACGAAGCTGCGACAGTGCCGGCGTAGCGGATGTTGGCGTAGGCGAGCTGGAAGCCGGATTTCTTGTAATTGTCCTGCTGTGCCACGACGCCGTCGAGCCCGATCACGCGCGGGCCGGCATGCGCGATCGCCGCGTTCCAGATGCGCAGGCCGTGACCCGCGCCGCGCAGATTCCGGCGCACGATGTAGAAGCCGAGAAACGAGAAGCGATCGTCGTAATTGACGCAGGAGACCGTCGCGACCGGTTCGCCGTCGATCTCGCCGACGAAGAAGCCTTGCGCATCGGGGATCGCGAAACAGGCGGCATCCCGAAGGCCCGGATTCCAGCCCTCGGCCGCAGCCCAGTCGACGGCGAGAGAAATCTCCTCGGGGCGCAAATTGCGGATCTGCAGGTCGCTCATGACGGATGCCTTCGACGGTGGACCTGCCGGCAGGTCCGGCGGTAGAAGGCCTCATGATAGGCCGGGCCAGCGGCCCGCCTCAACTCCATCGCAAGGATAACGGTCATGGCAGCAGAGAAGGTCGCACTCGTCACGGCAGGCGGCAGTGGCATGGGGGCAGGGGCCGCGCGGCGGCTCGCCGCCGACGGCTTTCGCGTCGCGATCCTGTCGTCCTCCGGCAAGGGCGAGGCGCTGGCGGCCGAGCTCGGCGGCCTCGGCGTCACCGGCTCCAACAAGTCGAATGACGATCTGAAGCGTCTGGTGGATGGTGCGATGGCGAAGTGGGGACGCATCGACGTGCTGGTCAACAGCGCCGGCCACGGGCCGCGCGCGCCGATCACAGAGATCACGGACGAGCAGTGGCACGCCGGTCTCGATACCTATCTGCTCAACGTGATCCGTCCGACCCGGCTGGTGACGCCGGTGATGCAGGCGCAGAAGGCCGGCGCCATCATCAACATCTCGACCGCCTGGGCATTCGAGCCCAGCTCGATGTTTCCGACCTCGGCGGTGTTCCGCGCCGGGCTTGCCGCCTTCACGAAGATCTTCACCGACACCCATGCCGCTGACAACATCCGCATGAACAATGTGTTGCCCGGCTGGATCGACAGCCTGCCGCAGACCGACGTGCGCCGCGACAGCGTCCCGCTGAAGCGCTACGGCAAGGTCGAGGAGATCGCGGCGACGATCGCGTTCCTGGCGTCCGACGGCGCGGCCTACATCACCGGCCAGAACATCCGCGTCGACGGCGGACTGACGCGCTCGGTCTGAGCCGGCGCTCCGGATCTGGTGTGGAAGGGCCCGGCTCAGCCGGGGCCTTCTGTTTTGTGGCCGGATTCAGCGCGAGACCACAAGGTGCGCCAGCGCGGGCAGGATCTTGTAGCGAACGATCTCGTGCGGATATTCGCCGCGATTGGCGAGCAGGACGAAGCCGATCTGCTGCGCCGGCACGAGACCGAGATAGCCGGACGTGTTGTTCAGGCCGCCGGGCTTGTCGACGATGGCGACGCCGGGCAGGCGCACATTCTCCCAGGCCATGGCCTCGCCGAATTTCTCGTCGACGCGGAAGGTCTCGCGTTGCGTCATCCGCAGCGCCTCGCGCAATTGCGGATCGATGGTGCGGCCATCCACGCTGGCCGCAACGAATGTCGCAAGATCCCGCGCCGAAGAGAACATCTGGCCGGTGCCCGGGACGTCAAAATAGCTCTGCTGGTTGCCGGGCGGGCCGATCGCCATGCCCTGATCGGAATAGCCTTGCACCACGCGCGCCATCCATGCCGCATCCATAATGGCCCGGTTGTCTTCGCCGCGCTCGGGTAAGGAGGTCGCATTCATCCCCAGCGGTTTGAGGATGCGCTGTTCGAACAGCGTCGCGATCGGCGTGCCGTAACAGCGCTCGAGCACGAGCTGCAGCAGCACATAGCAGGCGTGGCTATAGATGCGCTGCTTGCCGGGGGCCTCGCCGGCTTCCGGCCTCCAGGTGTTGAACATCGCGATGAACTGGGCGCGCGAAAACGAGTCGTTCGGCCAGGGCGGATGGTCGGTCGCCAGCAGCATGCCCGACGTATGCGTGGTGAGCTGGCCGACGGTGACGCGGCGAACATAGTCGCCGGTAAGCTCGGGCAGATATTTCGGCAAGGCATCGTCGAGCCGCAGCTCGCCGCGGAGCGTGCCGAGTGCAACCAGCGTCGCCTCGAACGGCTTGCGCAGGGAACCGAGGTTGAACAGCGTGTCCGACGTGACCGGCCGTCGGGTGGCATCGTCGGCAAAGCCGTAGTTGAAGAATTCGACATGGCGTCCGGCATAGAGCGCCGCGGCGAGGCCGCCCGGCTGGTCCGGTGTCATTGTCGGCGCCAGCTCGGCGGCGACGATGTCGCGCATCTGCGCGATCATGTCGGAATCCGCATTTGCGCGCCGCGGCTGAAGCGCGATCGCAATCGGAATGAGTGCTGTCCGCGCGAAGGTTCGCCGGGTGATCGAGGATGAGGTGACAACAGGCGGCACGTGCTCTGACGAATCATGCTTCTGCGCCCCCGGGACACTTTTAGCGGGGAGGAGGCGAGGTCCCAATTCACGATTGCGCGTTGTGGGTTCCGCTCGGACGGTGTCGTAGCCCGGATGGAGCGAAGCGTAATCCGGGGCCGCTATAACTTGTGGCAAGACCCCGGATGGCGCTTCGCTCCATCCGGGCTACGGGAGCGGTGCGGCTAGCGACAATAAAGTTAGCCGTCGAGCTAACAATCATTGACGCCGTACGATGTCGGCCCTATAGTTAGCTTCATGGCTAACCAATTATCCCAACTCGACCAGATCTTCGCGGCTCTTGCCGATCCCACGCGGCGGGCGATCGTGATGCGGCTCTGCGCCGGCGAGGCCTCGGTCGGCGAGCTCGCCGAGCCCTTCGAGATGGCGCTGCCGAGCTTCATGAAACACATCCATGTGCTCGAGCTGAGCGGGCTCCTGCAGTCGGAAAAAGCCGGCCGCGTGCGCACCTGCCGCCTCAGCCCCGAGGCGCTCGTCGGTGCGGAAGACTGGTTCCAGCACCAGCGCGCGATCTGGGAGGCACGGCTCGATCGCTTCGAGGCCTACGTCATGAAGCTCAAGAAGGAGAGGGCGGCCGCCAAGGGCCCCTCCAAACCAACTGACAAGACGACGAACAAGACAACCAAACGGAAAGGTGCCTGACGATGACGAGTTCTGCCAATGCTGCCCAGTCGCAATGGTCGATGGACCGCGAGATCGTGATGTCGCGCGTGATCGACGCGCCGCGCGATCTGGTGTTCGAAGCGTGGTCCGACCCCAAGCATTTGCCGCAATGGTTCGGGCCGAAGGGCTTCAAGATCGAGACCTTCGAGATCGACGTGCGCGTCGGCGGTGTCTGGCGCTTCAACATGATCGGCCCCGACGGCACGGTCTATCCAAACCGCATGCGCTTCCGCCACATCGAGCGGCCGTCCCTCATGGAGATGGACCATGGCGTCGACCAGGACGATGATCCCGGCATGTTCCGCTTCACCCTCACTTTTGCCGAGCAGAGCAACGGCAAGACCGTGCTGATGATGCGTCAGCTGGCGGCGAGCACCGAGCAGCGCGACGGCATGATCGGCTTCGGCGCCGTCGAATACGGCTACCAGACGCTGGACAAGCTCGCGGCGTATGTGGCGGGGATGAGGAAGTAAGCTCCCGCAATATTCCGGGGACGCCTCGCACGGGCGCCCCGGAATTGGCTCTGTGAACGCGAGCAGAGAGCAGTCGCCGCCGCGATTATGACAGCGCGCAGGCCAATTATGACAGCGTCATAACGTAGATTTTTGTCGCGCCGTGCTACCGTATTATGACAGAATTGCTACCGTTGGATGTCACATCGATTTCGGCGGAGCGATTCATCATGTTGCAGTGGCAGGCGCGGTCAAATCCCCTCGCGTGGTGGTGGGGCTCTCTGACGCTTGTCAGCGCGGCCAACATCCTCGTCTGGTTCATGCTGTACCGCGAGTTCTATCCGACCGTTGCCAGCAGCCTCGGTGGCGGCTCCGATATCGGCCTGATGTTCCTGCTCTGCGCCGGCTATGTGTTCGGCTGCGCCTTCCGCTCGGTGCTGCCGCGCGCCGACGTGCAGCGCATCTGCCTGTTCGACACCTGGCTCTCCAGCGTCTTCGTCGGCCGTACCGTTGCGACCGTGGCCGAGCTCTGCTTCGCCGCGCAATGGGCGATCATCCTGCATCAGCTCGGTCAGATGACCGGCGCTGAGACCGCGGTGAACATTGCGCTCGTGATCGTGCCGATCATCATCATCGCGGAGTGCTTCTCCTGGTATGCGGTGGTGACGACCAACTTCCTCTTCAACGCGATCGAGAACTCGCTGTGGGCGGTGACTTTCTTCCTCGCCGGCATCGCGCTGTGCCGCCTGATGCCGGAATTCCAGGGCCCGGTGCGCTGGGCGCTGATCGCGGGCATCGTCGGCATCGCCTGCTTCCTCGCCTTCCTCGTCACCGTCGACGTGCCGATGTATCTCAGCCGCTGGCGGGCAGGGCATGCCGAGGGCAACAGGTTCCTCGGCTTCCTCGAGGGGCTGCATGATGTCTCAACGCGCTGGGTGGTGACCCACGACATCGCACACTGGAAGGGCGAACTGACCTGGATGTTCCTGTATTTCAGCGCCGCGGTGTGGTCGAGCCTCGCGCTCTGCGCGCTCTACGCCATGGAAGGCTATCTCACGCGCTATCTGGCCTAACGGTTATTTCCCAACCAGGCTGCACTTGCTGCGGTCGAGCGGGCGGAAGGCCTGGTCGGGCGGGATAGTGGCGACCAGCTTCACGAAGTCCCATGGGCCCTTGGACTCCTCGGGCGTCTTGACCTGCACCAGATAGAGATCGTGCACCATGCGCTGGTCCTCGCGGATGCGGCCGTTGGGCGTGTAGGCATCCGACACCGGCGTCGCCTTCATCCTGGCCATCACGGTGGCGCCGTCGTCGGAATCGGTGTCCTTCACGGCCTGCAGATAGTGGCGCACGGCGGAATAGACGCCGGCCTGGATCTGCGAGGGCATGGCCTTGCGTCGCGCGTAGAACGCATCGGAGAATTTTCGGGCCGCCGGCGAGACGTCCTCGAAGAACGAGGTGACGATGAGGTCGCCGCGGGTTGCCTTCAACCCGACCGCCTCGATGTCGACGTTCTGGAACGACATCGGTACGATCTTCATGCCCTGGTCGGCGAGGCCGAATTCCTCCGCCTGCTTGATCGCGGTGGCATTGTCGCCGGCGACATTAATTGCGAGGATCTTTGCGCCCGAGGACTGCGCCTGGAGCAGGAACGATGAGTAGTCGGGCGTGCCGAGCTGCGCCTTGACGCCGCCGGCGACCTTACCGCCGAGCGCGGCGATACGGTCGCGCGCGGTCGCCTCGATCGAATGGCCGAAGGCATAGTCGCCGGTGATGAAGAACCACGGCTCCTTGCTGGTCTGCATGATGCCGGAGACCACGGCGGTCGCGGTGGAATAGGCGTCCTGGGTCCATTGCACGCTGGTCGGCGCGCAGGCATCGTCGGTGAGTTGGTTGGCGCCCGCGCCGGAGACGAGGAAGATCTTTCCGTTGCCGCGTACCAGTTCCTGCACGGCGAGAGCGGCCCCGGAGCTGCCGCCGTCGGCGATCGCCTGCACGCCGTCGCTGAACCATTTTCGCGCGAGCGAGGCTGCAAGGTCAGGCTTGTTCTGGTGGTCGGCCTGCAGAATCTCGATCGGCTTGCCGTTGACCTTGCCGCCGAACTCCTCCGCCGCCATCCGCGCCGCCTCGAACGAGCCGGGGCCCATGGCGGTCGCGAACACGCCGTTCATATCGGTGAGAACGCCGATGCGAATGGCATCGCCCTTGATCTCGGCGCGCGAAGGGGAGCCTGCGAGCGCCAGCGTGACCAGCAGGATGGCGGTGGAGGTCGTGCGGATGGTGGCCATGGCGTTTCCCGATGTTGTTATGTTTGATTGGTTGGCGTTGGCGATCACGCCGGTTCGGCGATGACCCTGTTGCGTAGGGTTCCGATGCCGGAAATCTCGACTTCGACGGTGTCGCCCGGCCGCATCCACAAGGGCGGCGTGCGCTTGGCGCCGACGCCGCCGGGCGTACCTGTCACGATGACGTCGCCAGGGACGAGCGGGCAGATCGTCGAGATGTAGGCGATGAGGTCGGGGATCGCGGTGATCAGCAAATCCGTCGTCGTGTCCTGCACCACGGTGCCGTTCAGCCGCGTCTGCAAGGTCAGCTTCGACGGGTCGGGGATCTCGTCCGCCGTCACCAGCCACGGGCCGAAGCTGCCGCTCTCAGCAAAGGTCTTGCCGGAGAGGAACTGGCTGGTGTGGCGCTGCCAGTCGCGGATGCTGCCCTCGTTATAGCAGGCATAGCCGGCGATATGGTCGAGCGCACGGTGTGCTGCGATGTGGCGACCTTCCTTGCCGATGACGAGTGCGAGCTCACCCTCGTAGTCGAAATCGTCGCTCACCTTCGGCTTCACGATCGGCTGGAGATGGCCGACTTGGCTGCAGGGGAAGCGGACGAACAGCGCCGGCTTCTCGGTGACGGTGCGGCCGGTCTCGGCGACGTGGTCGCGGTAGTTGAGGCCGACGCAGATGATCTTGCCGGGATCGGGGATGACGGGCGCGAAGCTGATCCTGTCGAGCGGATGATCGGGCGCCGTGGACGCGACCAGCTTTGCCGCTTCAGTCACGCGACCAGCCTCAAGCAACTGCCGCAGCGTGGTGCAGGGCGCCATGCGCCTGCCGAGATCGACGACGCCATTGTCCTTGACGGCCCCGAACGAGGCGCGGCCGTCGACGATGAAAGAGAGCAGCTTCATGAGATATCCTCGAGAGATGTTCGGTCAGGCCGCGGACGGCACGTGGGTGGGGGCGTGATGGAGGCGATGAGCCGGTCGAATTCGGCATCGTTGCGGGCGGTGCCGCGGATGTAGCGGTCGGGGCGAACGAGCGCCGCGATGATGCCGTGCTCGCGCAGCCAGGGGCCGATGCCCTCGGCATCGTCGCTGGTCAGGATTTTCATTCCCGACTGCGAAACAGCGCGACGCGCTGCGGTGTCGACAAGCAGCACGTGGCCGTAGCCGATTAGGTCGTCGCCGCGGCTACCGTCATTCAGCATGAACTGCGGTGCGAGATGTCCGGCGAGCGGGAGATCGTCGAGCGCGAGCCCGGGGCCGAGCAGGGGCTTCTTCACCTCCAGCTTGACCGGCGCATTCTCGCGCGCCTCGCCGGCGGCGAGGCCCGCCTCGATCGCCTTGGTGTTGATGACGCCGCCCAGCCGAATGGCGAGCTTGATGAATTCGCGGACATGCGGCTGGCGTTCGCTCTGATAGGTGTCGAGCAGATCGGGTGCGGCGCTGCCGCGGATGGTGTCAACGAGCTTCCAGGCCAGATTGGCGGCATCGCGGATGCCGGCGCACATGCCCTGGCCGAGGAAGGGCGGGGTCTGGTGCGCGGAATCGCCCGCAAGCAGCAGCCGGCCGTTCCGCCATTGCTGCGCGATGACGGAATGAAAGGTGTAGACCGCGGCGCGCTCGAGCTCGGCATCCTCGGGCGTGATCCAGCGCGACAGCAGCTCCCAGACTTTTGCCGGCTGCGCGACGTCGTTCGAATTCTCGTCCGGAAGCACCGTGATCTCCCAGCGCCGTCGCGTGCCGGTGCCGCGGACATAGGTCGCAGGCCGTCTGGGATCGCAGTGCTGCAGGCTGTAGTCGCCGAGATCGTCGCGTTCGCGCTTGAGCAGCACGTCGATCACCAGCCAGCGCTCGTGGAAGCCGAGATCGTCCATGCCGGAGCCAATGAAACGACGGACGAATGATCGCGCGCCGTCGCAGCCGATCACATAGCCGGCACGGACCTCGCTGAGCTTGCCGTTGGACAGGTCCTCGTATCGGACGCGCACGCCGCTCTCGTCCTGATCGAGCGCGAACACGTCGCAGCGGCTGCGTAAGATGACATGCGGCCAGCGCGCGAGGCCACCGATCAGCAAATCCTCCAGATCGGGCTGGTGGAAGCGGTAGCTGAGATTCCAGCCCATCGGCGTCAGCGTCTGCGGCCGCGACCAGTGCAGCAGCATCTTGCCGTCGGCATCGAGGAACAGCATGCCGGGGCTGAGGATGACATGCGGCAGGATCGCGTCGGCAAGGCCAATGGTCTGAAACACGCGCATGCATTCGTCGTCGAAATGCACCGCGCGCGGCAGATGATAGGTCCGCGCCTCGCGCTCCAGCACCAGCGTCCGCACGCCGCAGAGGCCGAGCAGATTGGCGAGCGTGGCACCGACCGGGCCGCGGCCGACGATCACGACATCGAATTCCGAGACCACGGAGTTATTTTGCATGCGCCCATCCTTGTCCCCAGGCGGGCCGCCGCATCAACGCTGCCGCGCCGAGTGTCCGTCCAGCGGACACATGGCGCTGGGGGCCCCGATGTGTCGATTGGATGAGCCCTGTGCGGGGGGGCCCTTGCAATCGGCACTCGGCCGCATATATGTACATTTGAACATATATGCGGATGATCATGGTGAAGGCCAGGAAGAAGGCCGTTGCGCCGCCCCGCCCGAGAGGGCGCCGTAGCAAGGATATGCCGGATGGCCGCCAGGCCCTCCTGGCGGCGGCCACCCATGCGTTTGCCTGCCACGGTTTCGATGGCGCCGATCTGCGCAGCGTCGCTGCGACTGCCAAGGTCAGCGCCAACCTTGTTCGCGTTCACTTCGGCAACAAGGCTGCGCTCTGGGAGGCTTGTCTGGATCGGATCGTCGCGCTCGGGCTTCCTGCCATGGCCGGCGTCCAGAAGATCGCTTCCGATTCCACGCGCTCGCTGGGTGAACGGCTTTGCGGCGTGATCTCAGAGATCGCCGCTTTCTATGCCGCTCATCCGGATGTCAGGGATTTCGTCGTCCGGCATGCCACGGAAGTGCCGGAGCGGGCCGTGCTGGTGTCGGATCGCCTTCTGCGTCCGGCCTATGCGACGGTGCGAGAGCTTTTCTCTGTCGGCATCGAAGCAGGCATCATTCGCAGTCGCCATCCGGCAGTGTTTTTCGCTCTCCTCAACGCCGCGCTGAATCAGCCGCCGGCGTTTCCGATGCTGCTGAATCGGATTGCGCCCGAAATCGACCCGGAAACCTCTCGCGATCTCCTGATCGAGACGACCATCGCGACGTTTCTTCACCTTCCACCATGACGCTGGATGACATCGCCAGCCTTGCCAAACGCCAACCCAAACCCGAGAGTGAGTATCCTCATGCAATTTCGTCTCGTTCTTGCCTTGCTGAGTGCAACGATCACGCCGGCCATTGCCCAGTCCGGGCCGAGCGAAGCTGACCAGCGGCAAGCCTGCATGGGAGATGCTCTTCGGCTTTGCGCCGCTTATGTTCCAGACCGCGCCCAGATCAGGAGTTGCATGGCCGCTCAGCGCGATCAGCTCAGCCCGCAATGCCGCGCCGTCTTTGACGCGTCCTCTGAGGCCCTGAAGGCGCAACGGCGTGCCGGGTCGAGAGCGCCCTAAAGCGCGATGAGATCAGGATGAATCGTCATCGCGCTTTAAGTTGTTGTTTGAGCATGATCTTTCCGGAAAACCGCTGCGCACTTTTCCGGATCATGCTCTAGGATTCGATCGAGATGGCCGCCGCCATTTCGCGCAGCGGTGCAACGAACCCGGCGACGGCTTCGTCGAGCGAAAGCGCTGACCGGATCCAGATGATCGAGATGCACCCGAACACGATTTCATCGCGGACGATCGGCACGGCGATCGACGCCGTCTTTGGATTGTATTCGCCCTCGCCGCGGACCGCGTAACCGCGCGCGGCGGTCTCGGCGATCATCTGGTCGAGCCGGCCCTGGTCGAGGAAGGGGCGGTCGTCGGCTTCGTCGATGCGGCGCAAATGGCTGACGATGAGGTCGCGCTCGCGCGCCGGGCAGGCGGCGAGATAGGCACGGCCCGCCGAGGTCCGCAGCATCGGCAGGCGTTTGCCGATCATGCCACGGTCGATCGAGAGCGGGCTGCGCGAATGCGTGGTCTCCTGCACCACCATCGCCGCGTTCTCGTAAGTCGAGAGATCAACCGGCCAGACCAGGGTCTTGCTCAGCTCGGCGAGATAAGGTGCGGCCGCCTGGCAGATCACCACGCCGGGGTCGTAGCCATCGCCGAGGCTCAGGGCGAGCCGGGTGACGCGAAAGCGGTCGTCGCTGGCACTGCGGGCGACATAGCCGAGTTCCTCCAGCGTTTCGAGCAGGCGGTAGACGGTCGGGCGGGGCAGGTCGAGTGCGCGGGCGACGTCACCGGCGCGGATGCCGCCGGAGCGGTTGACCTCCTGCAGCACGTCCAGCCCGCGCTTGAAGGCGCGGACGCCTTCCAACTGCCGCGGTTGGCCGTTCCGCGTCCGCTCCTTGGACACTTCGTATTTCCTCCCTTGTGGCGCGCAGCGTCGCGATTATCGTCTTTGCGAACGCGAAGCGATTGCGGGATGCCACCGTAGGATCGCGTGCGGCCGGTATCAAGTTCGCCGCAGTGCAGCGGATGCGATGCCCTTGGGAGAACGTCGATGGAAATCACCGCGCTCGGCTATATCGGGATCAATTCGTCGCAGCTCGAACAGTGGGGGCAGATGGCGACCGGCCTGCTCGGCATGCAGCAGGTCGATTGCGGCGGCAAGATGCGCGCCTTCCGCATGGACGATCGCAAGCAGCGCTTGATCGTCGATGGCAGCAGCGATGCCGGCCTCGCTATCATGGGCTGGGAAGTTCCCTCGACCACGGAGCTCGACCAACTTGCAGGGCGACTGGAGAGCCACGGCGTCAGGGTCACGCGCGGCTCGCGCGCGCTTGCCGACGAGCGGCATGTCGCCGAACTGATCGCGTTTGCTGATCCTGCCGGCAACCGATTGGAGGCCTTCTGCAAGCCGGAGCTTGCCAGCGATCCGTTCAAGCCGGGCCGCCCGATCTCGGGTTTCCGCACAGGCGTGCTCGGCATGGGACACGTCGTGCTCAATGTCGAGGACGTCGAACCGCTGGTGCCGTTCTATCGCGACGTGCTCGGCTTCCATGTCTCCGATTTCGGGCTGAAGCCGTACGGCCTCTATTTTTTCCACGTCAACGGCCGCCATCACTCCTTTGCGATGGTCGGCTCGGGCCGGAAGGCGCTGCATCATTTCATGGTCGAGCTCGGCAGTCTCGACGATGTCGGGCAGGGCTACGATCTCGCGCAGCTCGAAGATGGCCGCGTCGTCTATACGCTGGGCCGGCACACCAACGACCACATGACTTCGTTCTATGTGAACACGCCATCCGGCTTCTTCATCGAATATGGCTGGGGCGGCCGTATCATCGATCCCGAGACCTGGCAGCCGCACGAGACCTTTGACGGCCCGTCGCTGTGGGGCCACGAGCGGCTCTACATGCCGGATGAGCAGCGCAAGCGCCTGCGCGACATGCGGCTCGATGCAGCGGCTCGTGGCGTCCGCGTCGCCGATCCGCGCGTGCCGCCGCTGAATTGCGCATGGCTGGACTCCGTCGTCGCGCGCGAATGATCCGCGGCGACACGGTCGAGGCGTTTGCACCTGACGGCGCCAAGCTGGAGCCGTGGGCGATCAGACCTCGGTCAAAATCCCCTGCCGCAACGCCAGCCGGACCAGCTCGATATCGGAGCCGACGCCGAGCTTGTCCTTAATCAGCGAATGCAAATTCGCCACCGTCTTCGGGCTGACGTGGAGCGTCTCGGCGATCTCCTCCGTGGTGTTTTCCGCGAGCAGCAGCCGCAGCACCTCGAACTCGCGCGGCGTGAGCACGTCGGCGGCAGAGCTTTCGCCGCTGATCCGGCTCAGCGCCAGCTCGTGGTCGATATCGGGGCTGATCGCGATCTTGCCGGCGAGCACGTCCATCACGGCGCGCACCAGCGTCTCGGGCGGGCTGGTCTTGGTGACATAGCCTCGCGCACCGGCGCGGATCGCCTGCAAGGCGAAGCCGGCGTTCTCATGCATGGTGAAGACGAGGATCTTTGCGGACTTGTCCCATTGCCTGATCCGCCTGATGGCCTCGATGCCACCGATGCCGGGCATGCTCAGATCCATGATGACGAGGTCGGGAGCTTCGGACTTGTACAGGCGGTAGGCCTCGGCGCCGTCGCCGGCTTCGGCGATGACGCGCAATCCCGGCTGCTTCTGGAGCACCGAGCGATAGCCTTCGCGGACGACGGAATGGTCGTCGACCAGCAGGATCGTCGCGGTCATGCCGCGCGCTCCAGCACGGGGTGATCGGTGGCCGGGAGCGGAATGACGACGCGCAGTGCGGAGCCGCCGTTGGGGCCGGCCTCGAAGCTGAGCCGGCCGCGCAGGGCCGCGACGCGCTCGCGCATGCCGAGCAGACCCATGCCGGATTTCGTGGCCGGATCGTGCGATCGTCCGTCATCGTCGATCGCCAGCGCGATCTCGTCGGCGCGCATCGCCAGTTCGAGGCTCACCTTGGTGGCGCCGGCATGCTTGGCGGCGTTGGTGAGCGCCTCCTGAACAATGCGGTAGAGGTTGGCGCTGATCGTGGCCGGCACGCTCTCGAACGAGCCGTCAAAGCGGATCGTAAAGCGCGTCTCGCCGCGGCTGCGTCCGTTCCAGCCGGCAACGAGGCCTTCGAGGCTGGCGACGAGCCCGAGCTCCTCGACATCGGGTGGCCGCAGCCGGAACAATGCGCCGCGCAGCGTCTCCATCATGCCGGTTGCGGTCCGTGAGATGCCGTCGCATTCGGACAGCAGGGACGGGCAGTCCTGCGCGGCGGTCTGGCGCGCGGAGGAGGCGAGCGCGCGGATGGCGGCGAGCGACTGGCCGAACTCGTCATGCAGCTCGCGCGCGAGGTGGCGGCGCTCCTCGTCCTGAAGCGCGATCAGCTTTCGCGTCAGCTCACTGCGCTCGGCGAGCGCCGTGTCGAGGCTCTCGGCGAGATGGTTGAAGACGTCGCGGAGCGCGGACAGTTCGGCGAGGTCGAACGGCGGCAGCCGGGTGGTGAGGTCGCCGGCGGCAATCCGCTCGAGGCCGGTGCGGATCATATGCGTCGGGCGCAGCGCGCGGGCGAGGGCGGCATAGACCAGCGCGCACAGGAGCGGCAGCGCGATCGCGAGAGCGATCATCAGGCGGCCGGCCTCGTGCCAGGCGTCCGCCGTCTGCACGGCCGGATCGACCGAAACCACGGTCTCGCCGAGGCTGACGCCGCGCACGATCACGGGCCGTGCCGCCTCGCGGCCGGGGTCGAACAGGCTGCGGTAGAAGGCGGCGAAGGCCTGCGGCGGCGGGTTCGCCGGGATCGGCGCGCCGCTACAGAATCGCTGGAGCATGTCGCCGTTCGTGCCGCGGAACCCCAGGCACAGTCCGGGTGTCATGACATAGGCCGAAACAGGATCGAGGTTGGGAAAGTCCGAGCGAGGGCTCGCCACCCACTGGATCTTGCCCTGCTGCAGCTCCAGCGTCTTCGCCACGATGGCGGCGATATCGTCGAGCCGGGCATGGGCCGCGCGGTCGGCGGTGATCAGGAAATACGCGGAGATCGCGGCGAAGCAGGCGGCTGATATCGCGGCCACGCGCAACGTCAGACGGACCTTGAGATCGAACCTCGGGCGGTTCCACATCGGCGGCACCTGGCGCGAACGGAATTGTCGCTGCTGCATTAAACGGCAGAACGGAAGCGGCGGAAAGCGCAAGGCTTACTGCACTGCAACGTCGTGAAATTTTCCCGGTGTTGGCCGGGACGGGCACGGATGCATGGCCTGAGGTTACCACCCAGATTGCGCCGCCGCTCCATCATACGAGGCCTGCATGCGCCGCACCTGGTTGATCCTCTCAGCTCTTTTGCTTGTCCTCCCGGCGGCCCCGCCGCCAGCCGGCGCCGAGGCCGCCATCGGCGTCGCCATGGACGACTTCAGCTACACGGATACCTCGGCCGAGCCGGCCAACCAGACCGCCGCCCATGAGCGGCGGCTGGCGGCGTTCATGACCGCGCTGAGGCGGGACATCGGCGAGGGCGGGCGCTACCGGCTCGTCGCCTCCGCCCAGGACGGCGCGGCGTTCAAGGTCATCGGCGGCATCCAGAAGACCAGCACGTTGGTGCAATGGGCCAAGGTCGCCGTGATCGACGTGAACGCCAGGAAGCTGGTGATGGACAAGCTCTACACCTTCCGCGGCGACAATGATGAATCATGGGAGCGCGCCGAGATGTTCGTGTCTCGTGAGGTCACGGCCGCGCTCGCCACGCCCGCGCCGGTCGCTCTGGCGGTGTTCAATTTCGAGCTCGAGGACACCACGGCCGCTTCGGTGGGGGCGTCGGCCACATCGGATGCGTCCACCCTCGCCGAGGTCACCGGCGGCGTCCGCGAGGCGCTGGGCCAATCCGAGCGCTACCGCCTCGTCGATGTCGGTGGGGCGAACGAGCCGGCCGCGAAGGCGCATGCGCTGCGCGACTGTGAAGGCTGCGAAGCGGCGATCGCACAAAAGCTCGGCGCGGACCAGTCGCTGATCGGCGTGGTGCGGCGGGTCAGCCGCACCGAGTACACGCTCGGCTTCCAGGTCCGCGACGCCAGGACCGGTGCGGTGCTGGCGCGCGGCGACAGCGGCTTGCGCCTCGGCGCCGACTATTCGTGGAAGCGCGGCGCCGTGCGGCTCGTGAGCGACCGGTTGATCGAGCGGCAGTAGCGCTCATTCTTTTGAGCATGATCTTTTCGGAAAACCGCTGCGCACTTTTCCGGATCATGCTCCGAACGTCAACTGCACCTTCATCGATTGCGAGCGGTCGCTGGCCAGTTCAAACGCGGCGACCGCGTTCTCGAACGGCATGGTTGCCGTGATCAGCGGTTTGACGTCGATCAGGCCTTCGCCCATCAGCCGCACCGCGAGCTCGAACTCGGGATCGAAGCGGAAGGTGCCGCGGAGCTGCAATTCCTTGGCGACGATGGCGTTGATCGGCAGCGTCATCTCGCCGCCGAGGCCGAGCTGCACCAGCGTTGCGCCGGGACGGAGCACGTCGAGCGCGGCGCGCAGCGCGGCTTGGTTGCCGGACGCTTCGAACAGCGTGTCGAACACGCCCTTGCCGGCGCGCCAGGGATCGAGCGCGGTGGCGTTGGTCGCGACGTTGATGGCGTGGGTGGCGCCGAGCTTTTTGGCGACCGCGAGCGGGGCGTCGGCGACGTCAGTGACGACGATCTCGGAGGCGCCGCCGAAACGCGACACCAAAATCATAAGTGCGCCGATCGGGCCGCAGCCGGTGATCAGCACGCGCTTGCCGAGGAGGGGGCCGGCCTGCTTGCCGGCATGCAGGCACACCGCGAGCGGCTCGGCGACCGCGGCTTCCGCCAGCGACAGCTTGTCGGAGATGGGAACGGCCTGCGTCGCATCGACCGTGATGAATTCGCGAAAACCGCCCTGCACATGGGGAAAGCGCATCGCGCTGCCGAGGAAGCGCATGTCGAGGCACTGGTTGCGCATGCCCTCCTGGCAATGCAGGCATTGGCCGCACGGCTTGCTCGGATTGACCGCGACGCGCGTGCCCGGCTTGACGGCGGTGACACCGTCGCCGACCGCCGCAACAACGCCGGCGATCTCGTGCCCCAGCGCCATCGGCTGCTGGATGCGCACGACGCCGAAACCGCCGTGGTGGTAGTAGTGCAGGTCGGAGCCGCAGATGCCGCCATTGGCGATCTTGACGCGGACCTCGCCCGGGCCGGGCGCCGTGTCAGGATAGGTATCGATCCGCAGATCCTTCGGGGCGTGAATGACGACGGCGCGCATGGTCTCGTTCCCTTGTTCGCGATTACATCGCGGCGATCATGCCGCCATCGACATAGATGATCTGGCCGTTGACATAGGTCGAGGCGTCCGAGGCGAGGAAGATCGCAGCACCGACCAACTCGTCCGGCTTGCCCCAGCGCTTGGAGGGGATGCGGCCCATCAGCCAGTTGTTGAAGTCGGTGTTGCTGACCAGCGCCTCGTTCATGTCGGTGAGCATGTAGCCCGGGCCGATCGCATTGGCCTGGATGCCGTGCTGGGCCCATTCCACCGCCATCGAACGGGTCAGGTTCTTGATGCCGCCCTTGGCGGCGGTGTAGGGCGCGATGGTGGGGCGCGCGAGCTCGCTGCCGAGCGAGCCGATATTGATGATCTTGCCGTGTTTGCGCGGGATCATGCGCTTGGCGGCCTCGCGGCCGATCACGAAGGCGCTGGTGAGATTGGTCTCGATCACCTTGCGCCATTCGTCGGTGGTGAATTCCACCAGCGGCTTGCGGTGCTGGATGCCGGCATTGTTGACGACGATGTCGACGGCAATGCCCTTCTTGTCGAAATCGTTGAACGCCGCGACGATCGCGGGCTCGTCGGTGACATTGAAGGCTGCGCCCTCGGCCTGATGGCCGGCGGCGCGAAACTCGGCGACGGCCTGCTCGACGCGCTTGGGATCGACGCCATTGACGATGATCCTGGCGCCGGCCTTGGCCATGCCTTCGGCAATGGCGCGGCCGAGGCCGCGGGAGGAGCCGGTCACGAGCGCGGTGCGGCCGGAAAGGTCGAAGAGGGCGGTGCTCATCTCAAAAGATCCTCAGACGTTGGAGCGGCGCACGGTCAGATCGGAACGATCGAAGACGGCGGGCAGGAGGTCGACGCCAAGGCCGGGGCCTTCCATCGGGAAGACGTAGCCGTCCTTGATGGTGGGCATCGTGGTGACAAGCTCATTGTACCAGCCCCTGTAGAAGGCGCGCACCGATTCCTGGATCAGCGTGTTGGGCTGGCTGAACGACATGTGGATGGCGGCGATGAAGCCGATCGGGCCGATGCAATCATGCGGCGCGAAGGGCCGGTGATAGGTCTCGGCCATCGCCGCGATCTTGCGGCCCTCGGTGAGGCCGCCGGTCCAGCACAAATCCGCCATCACCACATGCATGGCGTCGCGGTCGAGCATGTCCTTGTAGGGGAAGCGCGAGCCCAGAGTCTCGCTGGCGCAGACCCAGACGTCGGTCGAGCGGGCGTATTCGGCGAGCGCCTGCGGCGAGTTCATGCGGATCGGGTCTTCGTACCAGGTCGGCTTGTAAGGCTCGAGCGCGCGTGCGATCTGTTTGGCGGTCGGCAGGTTCCAGAGCGAGTGGAGCTCGACCATGATCTCCATCTTGTCGCCGACGGCCTTGCGGATCTTCTCGAACGGCTCGATCGCCTGCTTCATCTGCGCGGCCGTGATGTAGAGGCCCTTGTTCTCCTGCGCCGCAGGATCGAACGGCCAGATCTTCATTGCGGAGATGCCGCTTTCCAGCAGGCTTTCGGCGAGCGCATCGGCGCGGTTCATGAAGCCGTCGAGGTCTTCGTAGGGGCCTTTGTTGGCCCCGAGATTCCAGTTCGCGACCGGGCTGATATTGGTCGAGCGAACATATTGAGTGCCGGCGCAGGTGTTGTAGATGCGCTGCTTGTCGCGGCAGAGGCCGCCGAGCATCTGGTGCACCGGCTGATTGCAGACCTTGCCGAACAAGTCCCACAGCGCGATGTCGATCGCGGAGGCCGCGCGATATTCGACGCCGGTCGAGGACTGCGCCATCGGCAGGTTCAGCATGTCGCGATGGATGGCCTCGATGTGCAGGGGATTGCGGCCGAGCAGGCGGCCGGCAAAGGTGTCGTGGATCTGCGCTTCGACTGCGCCCGCGCCATAGAAGGTCTCGCCGAGGCCGATCATGCCCGTGTCGGTGTGGATGCGCACCCAGATGACGTTGGAGAATTCCTCGGTACGCAGCGTCTCGATCGACGTGATCTTCACGGCACTTGTCCTCCCATCGAAAGGCGCATCGCGCCAAAATATTTTCATTCCGCACTGCAGCATGTAGCGGATCGACGAGAGTCTTACGCCTGCTTGTAATATATCACAACATGTTTTAAGGGTGCCACAAATAAGGCGCCGCCCAGCAACGAGAGCGCAAGGCAAACGGGAGAGAACGACATGGCACGCCGCAAGCGCGCGCTCGAGGTGGTGAGAAACGACGACGACGGTGAGGGCAAGCCCTCGCGGCGCAACCGGCTCAACTTCTTTGAGCTCGCCTATCAGAAGATCGAAGAGCTCCTTGTTCATTGCGAGCTCAAGCCCGGACAATTCATGACGATGCTGGAGTTGCAGCAGATCACCGGCTTCGGGCGCACACCGGTGCACCACGCCGTCAATCGTCTGTCCGCCGATACGCTCATCATCATCCGCCCGCGCCACGGCTTGCACATCGCGCCGATCGACCTTGCGCGCGAACGCATGCTGCTGGCCCTGCGCCGCGACATGGAGCGTTTTGTCGTTCGCCTCGCGGCGGAACGCGCCAGCCTTTCTCACCGCAATCAGGCGCTGCACATCGAGCGTTTGCTGCGCGAACGTCGCGCCACTTTGACACTCGACGAGTTCAACAGCCTCGATCGCCGCATCGATGCGCTGGTGCTGGAGGCCGCGGGCGAGCCGTTCCTGGTGCATACGCTGCGGCCGCTGCACACGCTGTACCGCCGTATCGGATACATCCATCACCGCTTCATGCCGGGGCAGACTGATCTGTCCGGCACGATCGATCACCACCTCGCCATTCTCAGTGCGGTCGCCGGACGGCACGTCGAGGCCGCCGTGACGGCGAGCGATGCACTGATCGACTACATGGATTCGATGTTCACGGGCATGGAGGCAGGGATCGACCCGCGCCTGCTCGACTGCAGCATCGAACCGCTACTTGGCGCCTAAAAAGGACTTGGCGCGTAAAGGGTTTTGAAGAGAGGACCAAACATGTCAACGATGGCGATGCCACAACCGACCGTGAACGAAACCGCGGTCCGCTACCTGATTACGAACTACAGTCCCAAGGGCAACAAGGTCGGCTGGCTGATGATGGCCTCGATCCTGGTCGAAGCCTGGGACCTCTATTCGATCGCCTTCGTGCTGATCTTCATCAAGGCACAGTACAATCCCGAACCGCTGATGCTCGGCCTTGCCGCGGCCGGCACGCAGGGCGGCGCCCTGATCGGCGCGCTGCTCGGCGGCTGGCTGTCCGACAAGATCGGCCGCCGCGTGATGTTCCTGGTCACGATGGTGATGTTCATCGTGCTGGCGCTGGCGCAGGCCTTCGTGCCCGACATTACCTGGCTGATCGTGATCCGCTTCCTGCTCGGCATTCCGCTCGGCTCGGACATCTCGACCGGCTACACCTACATCATGGAATCCATGGCCAAGGGTGAGCGCGAGGTCATGGGCAACCGCTGGCAGTTCATGTTCGCCGTCGGCGAGGTTCTCACCGTCGGCGTCATCGTGATCTTCCTCCTGATCGACATGAACCACGAGATGCTGTGGCGCGTGACGCTCGGCCTCGGCGCAGTGCCGGCGCTGATCATCCTGATCATGCGCCATGACGTGCCGGAAACGGCAGTGTGGCTGGTGCAGAAGGGACGCTACCGCGAGGCCAAGCAGGTCGCGCGCGAGATGTTCAACGACAATCTCGACATGTTGCCGGACCATGACGTCGAGGTGCCGAAGGTCTCGACCCGCGCGTTCCTCGCCGACCTCAAGAAGGACCCGATCCGCTGGCGCGCGACCGTCTATGGCTGGATCGCCTGTTTCGCCCAGGGCAGCGAATTCTCGACCTTTGCCTTCTACCTGCCGGTGCTGTTCGTGATGGTCGGCGTGTCGAGCGTGCTCGGCACCAATCTGGTGACGATGGCGCTGTTCTCCTTCGCCGCGCTGTCCGGCTGGGTCGGCCCGCTGCTGACGCCGAAGATCGGCCACCGCGGCATCGCGATCGCCGGCTTCGGCATCGTGCTGGCCTCGCTGCTGGTCGCGGCGTTCGCGCTCTACACCGACAACAAGATCCTGCTGCCGTTCGCAGCCGCCGCCATGCTGTGGGGCCATTATTGGGACGCGTCGAACTGCATGACGATCCCGACCATGGTCGCCAAGCCGAAATATCGCGGCACCGCCAGCGGCTTCGCCTACATGTTCGTGAAGCTGCCGTCGTTCCTGGCGATCTTCCTGTTCCCGACGGTGTTCGCCGCGATCGGGCAGGCCAATGCCACGCTGATGGTCGCGATCTTCCCGCTGATCGGATTGCTCGCCGCAATCTTCATCCTGCCGGAAGTCTACGGCTACGAGAACGACTAGAGCATGATCCGGAAAAGTGTGTAGCGGTTTTCCGAAAAGATCATGCTCAAACAATAGAGTCTGAACGTGACCCGGTCGCGGCTGTATGGCCGCGATCGGGCTCTCTCTCGACGAGCTGCTACGGGCTCAGGAAGACGGGATCGATCCCGCTGCCATGGCCGAGCAGGCCGATCGCCTGAAGCTGGGCGCTGTGCAGGTCGATCTCGACGATCGCGAACAGGGTCAGCAACACCACGACCGAGACGACGAGCAGCGGATGGGATGTCCCGGCGCCTTGCGCCGGCGCGGCAATACGCTGAAACGCGCGGCGCAGGGAAAAGCTCTGCGGCAATGCCTTCGATTGGATCTGCATGATCGACCTCCTTGCCGCGTCCTGTGAGGCTGCGCGACAAGGTGAAGTATAGGTCCGCCGTTCCCGGCCACATTGATGCGCCGCAGACTGCGCGCGATTAATGGATCGCGGCTGCCAGCGCGGCAATCAGCGCAGGCGGCGTCACCAGGATGCCGAGCTTCAGGAACGGCCAGGCGCCGAGGTCGATCTTCTCCCGCCGCAGCGCCACCAGCCAGAGGATGGTGGCGAGCGAGCCGGTGACCGACAGATTGGGGCCGAGATCGACGCCGATCAGGATGGCGCTGAGGACGGGCGCGGGCAGATGATCGCTGGCGGCGATCGAGCCGGCGACGAGGCCGACGGGCAGATTGTTGGCGATGTTGTCGGCGATCGCAGTGGCGATGCCGACGCTCCAGGCGGCCTTGGTCACGGATTGCGCGACGGCCTGGTGCAGCAGCGCGCTGAGCTGGCCGATCACGCCGGTCTTGATCAGCGCCTCCACCATCACGAACAGACCGCCGACCAGCGGCAGCACGCTCCAGGACACGCCCTTCAGCACGGGCAGCGGCGACTGTCGGCTGAGCAGCAGCACGATCGCCGCCGTCACCACGCCGCAGATGAAGGTCGGCAGGCCCAGCTGCTTGTCGAGCGCGGAGGCCGTGAGCAGCACGATGCCGATGGCGACGATGCCGACCGCTGTCAGCTTGCCGCCTCGGCCGAGCTTTCGATGCGGCACGCTGCGCGCGATGGTCTCTTCCTTCAGCGTACGGTGCTGACTCAGGCGCAGCACGATATAGGTGAGCAGGATCGAGGCGACCGAGGGCAGGGCGAACAGGCGCAGCCATTCGGTCAGTTGCGGCATGCGCGCGCCGAACACGACGAGATTGGCCGGGTTCGAGATCGGCAGCGCGAAGCTCGCGGCATTGGCGATGAAGGCGCAGACGAACAGATAAGGCAGCGGCTTGGCGCCGGCCGCGCGCGTCGCCGCATAGACCGCCGGCGTCAGCACGATCGCGGTGGCATCGTTGGAGAGCAGCACGGTGACGATCGTGCCGACGATGTAGATCAGCAGGAACAATCGTTGCGGCGAGCCGGCGGCATATTCCACCGCGAGCGCGGCCAGATAGTCGAACAGGCCCTCGAGCCGGGCGAGCTCGGCGATCAGCATCATGCCGATCAGGAACAGATAGACGTCGACGCCTTTCTCAATGCCGGTGAGCGCATCCTGCCATGGCAGAAAGCCGAGCAGCACCAGCGCCGCAGCGCCGATGACGGCCCAGATCGCTTCAGGCAGCCGAAAAGGGCGGATGATGACGCCTGCGGTTGCGGCGACGATGATGCTCCAGGCCCAGATGGCGTCAGACGGCACGTTCAGTCCTTGAGATGAAAGGCTTCATTCGGCAGCGATAGCCGAAGCCGGCCCCGCTGTCTTCCCCCGAGAGCGTGGGCCGCCATCTGCGATTTGCCGCGTCTCGGGCAGGGCGAGGATGCAGATGACGGCGCCAATGGCGGCGACCGCGCCGAGTGTGACGAACGCCGCACTGTAGCCCGCGCCAACCACGACGAGGCCGGCCAGCGTCGTCGACAGCGCTGCGCCGATGCTCTGGGCCGTGATCACGGCGCCTTGCGCGACGTTGAAGCGGCCGGTGTTGCGCATGAGGTCGGCGACGATGACGGGAAAGATCGCGCCAAAGATGCCGGCGCCGACGCCATCCAGGAGCTGCACGCCGACCAGCCAGAATGGATTGTCCGAGAGCGTATAGAGCGCTCCCCGGATTGGCAGGATCAGGAGTGCGGCCAGGAAGAAGCGCTTGTGGCCCCAGCGGTCGGCCCTGGCGCCGACCAGCATGGCGAACGGCACCATCACGACTTGGGCTGCGACGATGCAGGCCGACATCAGGCTGGTCCCCATGTTCTTGTCCTGCAGCGCCAGCTTCTGCCCGACCAGCGGCAGCATTGCGGCGTTGGAGAGGTGGAACAGCAGGACGCAGATCGCGAACACGAGCAGGGGACGGCAGGTCAGCAGCACGGCAAGACCTGAGGGCTGGTCGCGCTGCGTCCCCGTGTCGGCGTCATGCAGCCCGCGGGCGAGATCGTGGTCGATGGCGTGAGCGGGGATCGCGAGGATGCTGGCGAGGCTCGCGATCGCCATTGCGCCGAGAAGATAGAACACCACGGTAGACCCGAACCAATAGGCGGAGAGACCTGCGAGCCCGGCCGCGACCGCATTGCCGGCGTGATTGAAGGTTTCGTTGCGGCCGATGCGCCGGGTGAAGGCGGCATGACCAAAAATGCCGAGCGAGACGGCGGCGATTGCCGGCGGAAAGACTACGGCCGCGGCCTGCGCGATGCCTTGCGAGATCGCGACCGCCAGGAAGCCGGGAAACAGCGGCAGCGACAGCGACGCCAGCGTCACCAGGATCGCCGCGATCACCATCACCAGCCGCTTCGCCCGCGTCGCGTCGACCAGTGCGCCGGCCGGCGTCTGCGCCACGATGCCGGCGATGGTCGCGATCGACATCACGAGGCCGATGCGCGCCTCGTCCCAATGCTGCTCGGTGAGGAGATAGACGGCGAGATAGGGGCCGAGTCCGTCGCGGACGTCGGCGAGGAAGAAGTTCGCCGCGTCGAGCGCGCGGCCGGCCTGCCTTGCCTGATCGGGGATTTCGCTCGACATCTGTCTCTCGATCGAGGCCGCGCCCTGGCAGCAACCGATCTCACCGCAGTTTTGTTCCCGACTTAAAGCTTCACGGCCAGCAGCACCGCGCCGGCGCCGATCATGGCGATGCCGATCCAGCCCTGCGCTGTCGGGCGCTCGCCGAGAAAGGCGAAAGCGAAGATGGCAACCAGCACGACGCTGAGTTTGTCGATCGGCGCCACCAGCGTCGCGGGGCCGAGCTTCAGCGCGCGGAAGTAACACAGCCACGACGCCCCGGTCGCAAGCCCCGACAGCACCAGGAACAGCCATGTCCGCGACGAGACCGCGGAGGGCACGGCGAATTGTCCGGTGAAGAACAGCAGCACCGAGAAGGCGAGCAGCACCACGATGGTGCGAATGAAGGTGGCGAGATCCGGATTGATGTTCTCGACGCCGACCTTGGCGAAGATCGCGGTCAGCGCGGCAAAGCAGGCGGAGAGAAGCGCCCAGGTTTGCCAGGCGGAGAAGAGGGCGGGTTTCATGTCATACAAAGCCTATTGGAGTGTCGCTGCATCGCCGCGCCGTCATTGCGAGGAGCGCAACGACGAAGCAATCCAGAATCGCTCCGCGGAAAGATTCTGGATTGCTTCGCTGCGCTCGCAACGACGGAGTCTTTGGCGGCTTCCCGGGCTCATAACACTCACCTTGCCACCGACAGCTTCTCCGTGATCGCCTTGCGCAGGATGCGCGAGAGCGACTCCACTGAATAGGGCTTCTGGATCAGCTCGAAGCCGCGGTGGGCGTTTTCCGCCAGCACGTTGCTGTAGCCGGAGGTGAGCACCACCGGCAGGCCCGGATAGCGCTCGCGGATGACGCCGGCGAGCTCGACGCCGTTCATGCCGGGCATGATGACGTCAGAGAACACGAGGTCGACGGCGAATTCGTTCTCGCCGAGGATCGCCAGCGCTGCGTTGGCATTGGCGACGCGGCGGACGACATAGCCGAGGTCTTCCAGGAGCTCGGTCGAGAACTGGCCGACATCGTCATTGTCCTCGACCACGAGCACGCGGTAGCCGCGCCCGGTGGTCGCGGCCTCGCTGGCGAGCGATGCGGCTTCCTTCTCCGAGGTCGGGCTCTGCACCTGCGGCAGATAGATGGTGAAGGTCGCGCCCTGTCCGTGCGTGCTCGTCACCGCGATGTCGCCCTCGGACTGCTTGGCGAAGCCGAACGCCTGGCTGAGGCCGAGGCCGGTGCCCTTGCCGACCTCCTTGGTCGTGAAGAACGGTTCGAAGATGGCATTGAGGTTCTCGGGCGCGATGCCGCTGCCGGTATCGGCGACCGAGATCGCGACATAGTCGCCGCCGCGCGCGGACTGGGCGCGCAGGCTCGGGATGCCCGCGACCTTGCGCACGCCGATGGTGAGGCGGCCTTCGTCCTCCATGGCGTCGCGGGCGTTGATGGCGAGGTTGATCAGCGCGGTCTCGAACTGCGCGATGTCGGCGACGGTAAAGCAGTCGGCATCGTCGATCTCGACGACGATCTCGATGCGGCCGCCGACCAGCGGCCGCACCAGCTGCGCCACGCCCTCGACCTGGCTGCCGACATTGAAGATCTGCGGCTTCAGCGGCTGGCGGCGCGCAAAGGCCAGTAGCTGCGCGGTCAGCTTGGAGGCGCGCTCGACGGTGTCGGAGATCGCATCGACATAGCGGCGGCGGCGCTCCTCGGGCAGCTCGCGCCGGCGCAGGAAGTCGGTCGCCGAGCGGATGATGGTGAGGAGGTTGTTGAAATCGTGCGCGACGCCGCCCGTGAGCTGGCCGATCGCCTCCATCTTCTGCGACTGCCGCAGCGCTTCTTCGCCGCGGCGGCGCTCGGTGATGTCGACGGCCTCGGGCACTGCGCCGGTGATGTTGCCGTGGCGGTCGAGCACCGGGCGCATGCCGAACTCGAAATCGCGTTCGCCGATCGGCAGGCGCAGCCGCATCTCCATCCGTACCGCTTCGCCCTTCAACACGGTGTCGAAGGCCTCGCGCACGGTTGCGCTCATGCCGTGAGTGCCTGTGAACCACGGCGTTTCCCACAGCAGCTTGCCGATCACGTCTTCGGAGCGCGCCTTGACGCCGTCGAGTGCGGTCTTGTTGGCGTAGAGCAATTCGCCTTTCAGGTTGACCAGGCCCTGATACTGGTTGCTGGTCTCCAGGATCGCGCGCAGCCGCGCTTCGTTGGACTCGAGCTCGGCGGTGCGCTCGGCGATGCGCTCTTCGAGGGTCTCGTTGAGTTGCCGCAGCTCGATCTCGGCCCGCTTGGCGACAGTGATGTCGTGAGCGACGCCGATGAAGCCGATATGCTTGCCGGTCGGGTCCCAGCGCGGCTGCGATTCCGAGCGTAGCCAGCGCCATTCGCCGGATGCATCCTTGTAGCGCGCTTCCAGCACGAACGGTTTCAGCGAGGCTTCGCCTTGCACCGATTGCTGCAGCACATGCGGCAGGTCGTCCGGATGCAGCACCTTGCGCCAGTCGAAGGCGATGGCCTGGTCGTAGGGCAGGCCCACGAAGTCGACATAGGCCCGGTTGGCGAAGGAGCGCGTGCGGTCGAGTTTGGTGACCCAGATCGGCACCGGCGCGCTGTCGGCGATCAGCCGGAAGCGCTCCTCGCTCTCCCGCAGCGTCTCGCGCGCCAGCGCCTGGTCGGTGATGTCGATATGGGCGCCGACGAGGCGGATGGCGCGCCCGCTGCCGTCACGCTCGAATTTGGCGACGACACGGATCCAGCGGGTCTGGCCGTCGCTGGGGCGGATGATGCGGTATTCGGCGGTGTAGTCCTCGCTTGTCCCTGACAGCGCCTCGAAGAAGTGTTTCACCGCGGCGTCGCGATCGTCAGGATGGATGCGGTTGACCCAGTCCTCGTGCGATTCATCGGCGGCGTCAGGCGGCAGGCCGTGGATCATCAGATATTCGGGCGAGCGGCTGTTCTTAAAACCCTCGCGGAAGTCGACCTCGAGGCCGCCGACCTTGCCGATGCGCTGGATGAGCGCGAGCTCAGCCTCGCGTTCCTGGAGCGCATGATAGGCATTGTCGCGCTCGCGCGCGATTTCTTCGAGGTGCTGGCGCAGCCTTTCGGCGGCAATGGTCTCGGGCAAAGGATCGTTCAAGGCGTCGGCCGTTGTGATGCTGGAGCGCACGTGCCAAGCCGATATTCACACAGACAAAGCGTGATAGCCATTGCTCAAAAGGAAATAGACTGGGAAACGCCCCGCCGAACGGCGGGTATGAACGAACGGCGGGTCTGGCAATTTGTTCCAAACGTTGGAACGATGAGGCCCGTGGGCGCATATCTGCGAGGCGGCACAACTGATATTCGTAAGACTCCCTTTCCCAAGAGGCTAAAGCTTGAAGCTCTTTGTCTGCCAGTCCTGCGGCAACGTCCTCTATTTCGAGAACCGCGCCTGCGAGCGTTGCGGTCACCGCGTCGCCTTCCTGCCTGAGAAGGAAACGATGTCGGCGATCGAGCCTGACGGGCAGGGTGGCGGAGGGACCTGGGCCACGCTCGCTGACAAGGGCAAGGGCCGGATGCTGTGCCGCAATGCCGAGTACGATGCCTGCAACTGGCTGACCGATGTTAGCGATACCACCGGCTTTTGCCGCGCCTGCCGTCACAACGGCATCGTGCCTGATCTGTCCGACCCCGCCCAGCTCGCCGGCTGGCGCGAGCTGGAGGTGGCGAAACATCGCCTGTTCTATTCCCTGATCCGCTGGAAGTTGCCGCTCCAGACCCGGCAGGAAAACCCGGAGCATGGGCTGATTTTCAACTTCCTCGCCGACGATCCGAACAGCGGCCACAGGGTCATGACCGGCCACGACAACGGCCTGATCACGATCGCGCTGACCGAGACCGACGACATCGAGCGCGAGCGGCGCCGGCTCGAGATGGGCGAGCCCTATCGCACACTGCTCGGGCATTTCCGCCACGAGGTCGGGCACTATTTCTGGGATGTGCTGGTGCGGGACGGCGGCAAGCTCGAAGAATGCCGTGCGGTGTTCGGCGACGATTCCGCCGATTACGGCCAGGCCCTGCAGCGCCATTATGCCGAAGGCGCGCCGCCCGACTGGCAGCAGAACTTCGTCTCGGCCTACGCCACCATGCACCCCTGGGAAGATTTCGCCGAGACCTGGGCGCACTATCTCCACATCGTCGACACCCTGGAGATGGCCGCCGAGTTCGGCATGGAGGTGCGCCCCAAGGTCGACCGCGACGGGGAGTTGACGGCGCGCATCCGTTTCAACCCCTACGAGGCCAGGGACGTCGAGGCGCTCGTCAACGCATGGCTGCCCTTCACCTTCGCCATGAACAGCGTCAACCGCGCCATGGGCGCGCGCGACCTCTATCCCTTCATCCTGTCGCCCGCCGTGGTCGCCAAACTGGGCTTCATTCATAGCCTCGTCCGGGATGTGGCCAGGGAAAGTGCCAAGGATCGGGTCGAGGCCGGGAAGCCGCAGGCCGCCTCGGGGGCTCGATAGCCTATTTGGGTCTTGCGCTGGTACGCCAGAGGGGCCGGATTTAGACCGTTGCCTCCGGCCCATTTTGATGTACCACGGGAGCCACACGGCCCGTCCCATAGGCCTTTACGGCCGGGGAAGGGTCCCGCCCAAGGTCGAGACTCAAGAAAAGCATGTTCAAACGCATTCTGATCGCCAACCGCGGCGAAATCGCCTGCCGGGTCATCAAGACCGCTCGCCGCATGGGAATTCAGACGGTTGCGGTCTATTCCGAGGCCGACCGCGATGCCCTCCATGTCGAGATGGCCGACGAGGCCGTGCTGATCGGCCCGCCCGCCGCGGCCGAGAGCTATCTGGTGATCGAGAAGATCGTCGAAGCCTGCCGCAAGACCGGCGCCGAGGCCGTGCACCCCGGCTATGGCTTCCTGTCCGAGCGCGAGGCGTTTCCGCGCGTGCTGGAAGCCGCCGGCATCGTCTTCATCGGCCCGAACCCCGGCGCCATCGCCGCGATGGGCGACAAGATCGAATCCAAGAAGGCCGCCGCGAAAGCCAAGGTCTCGACCGTGCCGGGCTACCTCGGCGTCATCGAAGACGACAAGCACGCGGTGAGGATCGCCGACGAGATCGGCTATCCCGTCATGATCAAGGCCTCCGCCGGTGGCGGCGGCAAGGGCATGCGCATCGCGCACTCCAAGGCCGAGGTCGCCGAAGGTTTTAACCTCGCCAAGGCCGAAGCCAAGGCGTCGTTCGGCGACGACCGCGTCTTCGTCGAAAAATTCATCGTCGATCCCCGCCACATCGAGATCCAGGTCCTGGGTGACAAGCACGGCAACGTGATCTATCTCGGCGAGCGCGAATGCTCGATCCAGCGCCGCAACCAGAAGGTCATCGAGGAAGCGCCGTCGCCGCTGCTCGATGAAGCCACCCGCCGCAAGATGGGCGAGCAGGCGGTCGCGCTGGCCAAGGCCGTGAACTACGATTCCGCCGGCACCGTCGAGTTCGTCGCCGGCCAGGACAAGAGCTTCTACTTCCTGGAGATGAACACGCGCCTCCAGGTCGAGCATCCCGTCACCGAGCTCGTCACCGGCGTCGACCTCGTCGAGCAGATGCTGCGCGTCGCCGCCGGCGAGAAGCTCGCGATTGCGCAGAAGGACGTCACGCTGACCGGCTGGGCCGTCGAGTCGCGTCTCTATGCGGAAGACCCGTTCCGCAACTTCCTGCCCTCGATCGGGCGCCTCGTGAAATATCGCCCGCCAGCGGAAGTCAGCAAGGACGGCATCACGGTGCGCAACGACACCGGCGTGCAGGAGGGCGGCGAGATCTCGATCCATTACGATCCGATGATCGCAAAGCTCGTCACGCATGCGCCGTCGCGCGCGGCGGCGATCGAGGCGCAGGCCACTGCGCTGGATTCGTTCTATGTCGACGGTATCCGCCACAACATCCCGTTCCTGTCGGCGCTGATGCATCATCCGCGCTGGCGCGAGGGTAATCTGTCGACCGGCTTCATCGCGGAAGAATTCCCCAGGGGCTTTGCGGTGCGCGTGCCCGAGGGCGAGGTCGCGCTGCGGATCGCCGCGGTCGGTGCCGCCATCGATCACGTGCTCGGCGAGCGCAAGCGTCAGATTTCTGGCCAGTTGGGCGGCCGCATCGTGCAGCGCGAGCGCCGCCGTGCGGTCTGGCTCGACCGCCAGGAGATCTCGCTCGAGGTCGCGCGTGAGGGCGATGCGATCGCGATCCGCTTCATCGACGCCGACGGCAAGGCCGGCAATGCGCACCTGCTGCAATCGCCGTGGAAGCCCGGCGATCCGGTCTGGCAGGGCACCATCGACGGCCACTTCGTCGCGGTGCAGGCGCGCCCGATCGCCAACGGCATCCGCCTGGCGCATCAGGGCGTCGAGGTGCCGGTCTATGTCTGGACCGAAGCCGAAGCCGCCTCGGCGCGGCTGATGCCGGTGACGACGGCGTCCGACACCGGCAAGAAGCTGCTGTGCCCGATGCCCGGCCTCATCGTCTCGATCGCGGTGACCGAGGGGCAGGAGGTCAAGGCCGGTGAGACGCTGGCCGTGGTTGAAGCCATGAAGATGCAGAACGTGCTGCGCGCCGAGCAGGACGGTACCGTCAAGAAGATCCACGCCAGCGCCGGCGCGACGCTCGCGGTGGACGCGCTGATTTTGGAGTTTGCGTAAGGGAGTGAGTGGGGCCCCGTTGGCCCCACCGACACCGTCATTGCGAGCGCAGCGAAGCAATCCAGACTGCCTCTGCGGAAAGACTCTGGATTGCTTCGCTGCGCTCGCAATGACGGAGTATGTTGCGGCTGCGTCGCAATTGTTGAGAGGGCACCATGGCCTTTCGTTCCCGCCGCGAGAAACTGCGCTCCATCCTGTCGGGCGGGGCTTGCGTCCATCCCGGCTCGGTCTACGACGCGATCTCGATCCGCATTGCCGAGGATCTCGGCTTTCCGCTCGGCATGTTCGGCGGCTCGGTCGCTTCGCTCGCGGTGCTCGGCGATCCCGACGTCACGCTGATCACGCTCACTGAACTCGCTGAGCAGATGCGTCGGATGTCGCGCGCGGCGACGCTGCCGGTGCTGGTCGATGCCGACCATGGCTATGGCAACGCGCTCAATGTGCGCCGCACGGTGCAGGAGCTGGAGACGGCGGGCGCGGCCGCCCTCACCATCGAGGACACGCTGCTGCCGGCCGCCTTCGGCGAAGCCAAGGCGCAGTTGATCTCACTGGAGGAGGGCATCGGCAAGATGAAGGCCGCGCTCGACAGCCGTGGCGATGCCTCGCTGGTCATCATGGGCCGCACCGGTGCCGCCTCGATCACCTCGATCGAGGATACGATCCGCCGCGCCAAAGCTTATGAAGCGACCGGCGTCGATGCGCTGTTCTTCACCGGCATCAAGTCGCGCGCGGAGCTCGAGGCGATTGTCGCCGCGACGAATCTGCCGATCGTGCTCGGCGGCGCGCCGGACGAATTGAACGCGATCGACTATCTCGCCAGCCAGCGCGTCCGCATCGCGCTGCAGGGCCACGCGCCGATCGCAGCCGCGACGCAGGCGATCTATGAGGTCCAGAAGGCGTTGCGCGAGGGCACGGCGCCGAAGGCGCTGAAGGGATTGCCGTCAGCCGAGCTGACCAGCCGCGTCATGCGCGACGCCGAGGTCAAAGCGCGCAGCGCTGACTTTCTCGGGCTGAAGAAATGAGCCGGGCGATCCTTCAGGTCATGATCCGCGGGCGCGTGCAGGGCGTCGGCTATCGGGCCTGGGTCGAATACCAGGCGACTGCGAGCGGCCTCGAGGGCTGGGTCCGCAACCGCCGTGACGGCAGCGTCGAAGCGCTGTTCGCGGGCGCGCCGAAGCACGTTGCGGACATGGTCGCGCTCTGCCGCCACGGCCCGCCATCCTCGCGAGTCGACAGCGTGACGAGTGAAACGGCGAGCGTGGATGAGCTGAACCTGCGCAGGGCGGGGGAAGCGTTCTCGGTGTTGCCGACGGTGTGAGGGCGCAGCCGCTCCGCGCAGCCGGTGCGCTCCCTCGCCCCGTTTGCGGGGAAAGGCGAAGAAGAATCACCGCGGCAGCTTCGAGATCGCCTCGCTCAGCTCGTGGATCTCGTACGGCTTGCGCAGGATCGGGAAGTCGCCGCGCACGCCGGCGGCAACTTCGCTATAGCCGGTGGCGAGCAGGATCGGCAGGCCGGGGCGGATCTGGCGCAGACGATGGGCGAGGCTGAGGCCGTCCATCTTGCCGGGCATCACGATGTCGGAGAACACGAAGTCGACGCCGTTCTGCTCGATCTCGCGCAAGGCGGCTTCGGCATCGGCGACGCGCCGCACCTGATAGCCGAGCTGCTCCAGCAGTCCGGTGCTGACGAGGGCGACGTCCGGATTGTCCTCGACCAGCAGCACCGTTCCGCTGCCGCGAAACGGGGTTGCTCCCGTCGGCTCCCGGCCCGGCGCATCCGTGCCGCGCGGCAACAGGATGGTGAAAGTCGTGCCCTTGCCGAGCTCGCTTGCAACCTTCACCGTGCCGCCGGCCTGATGCGCAAAGCCGTGCACCTGGGAGAGGCCGAGGCCGGTGCCTTTTCCGATCGGCTTGGTGGTGAAGAACGGCTCGAAGATCTTATCCACGACGTCGGCGGGGATGCCGAGCCCGGTATCGGCGATGTCGATCGCCACGAACTCACCGGCGAGCGATGTCTCTCCACGCGCGACATTGCGGGCGCGGATCATTACCGTGCCGCCGTCGGGCATCGCATCGCGGGCGTTGATGACGAGATTGAGCAGCGCGGTCTCGAGCTCGGAGACGTCGGCCGTGATCGGCCACGTCTCGGGATGGATGTCGAGGGCGAGCCGCACGGTGCTGCCGACGCCGGCGTCGAGCACCTCGCGGATGGCGGCGATACGTTCGGCGATATCGATCGCCTGCGGGTTGACGCTTTGTCGCCGCGCGAATGAGAGGAGTTGGTTGGTCAGCGCCGCGCCGCGCTTGGTCGCCGCCTCGATCGCGGATATGGCGCGTTCGAGCCTGGCGTCGTCGGGGGGCCCCTTCTTCAGGATGTGAAGGCTGCCGCTGATGATCATCAGCAGATTGTTGAAATCGTGGGCGACGCCGCCGGTGAGCTGGCCCAACGCATCGAACTTCTGGGATTCGGCGAGCTGCTTCTGCATCGCTTCGAGCTTGAGCTGGGCGTTGCGGCGCTCGGTGATGTCGCGCGTGATCTTGGCGAAGCCGACCAGCTCGCCGTCCTCGTAGATCGGATCAATCACGACGCTGGCCCAGAGGAACGTGCCGTCCTTGCGAACGCGCCAGCCTTCCTCCTCGTAGCGGCCCTTTTCGCGCGCGATACCGAGGGCCCGCGCGGGCTTGCCGTTGGCGCGGTCGGTCTCGGTGTAGAAGCGAGAGAAATGCTGGCCGAGAATCTCTTCGGGCGAATAGCCCTTGATGCGTTCGCCGCCGATGTTCCAGCTGGTGATGGTCCCGCCGGGATCGAGCATGTAGAGGGCGTAGTCGGCAACTCCTTCAACCAACAGCCGGAAACTGCGCTCGCTTTCGAACAAGTCTCTCTGCTGACTGAACTTTTTCGCCATTCTCGACCCCGCCTGGAACGGGGCAAACGTCCCCAAAGGCGTTTGGTTCCCGTCTCAGGGATGTTTTCTAGGCAAATACGACCGCCGGTATGCACGACGCAAGCCGTCCGACGCCCTTGACAGTGGATCATTCTGGTCAGATATTTCTGTCATGACAGAAATAACCGGAAAGAAGAAACTCCCCGCTGCCGTCGAGCGCTTCATCCTGCATTGGGGCGACATGGGGGATCAGTGGGGCGTCAACCGCTCGGTCAGCCAGATCCACGGGTTGCTCTATCTCGCCGAGGCGCCGATGACGGCCGAGGACATCGCCGACACGCTCGGCATGGCGCGCTCCAACGTCTCCAATTCGCTCAAGGAGCTGCTCGCCTGGAACCTGATCCGGCGGGTGCCGATCCTCGGCGATCGCCGCGATCATTATGAGGCCGAGACCGACATCTGGGAGGTTGCGGCGCGCATCGCGGCACGGCGCAAGGAGCGGGAGCTCGATCCCGCGATCACGGCGCTGCGGGCCTGCGTGTCCGATGCTGCCGAGGATCCGGCCATCAATCCGGTCGCGAGCAAACGGCTGAAGGAGATGCTCGCCTTCACCGAGCTCGCCGACCACTGGTTCATGCAGATGCTGAAAGTGCCACGCCCGCGGCTGGTCGCCTTAATGCGGCTTGGCGAAAAGATCGTCAACCTGCTGCCGCTGGGCAAGGCCAAATAGTTTTTTGGAGGTTGCGATGACGTCGGCGAGATTATCAGGCTCCAACGCTCCAACCTCCGCTCACATCAAGCTGCTCGACGACCGCCGCTTCCGCGCGCTGCTGTCGGACGAGGATTGGGGCCGCCTGCCGCTCGCGACCTGGCGGCGCTTCTCCAAGCGCGTCGCCGATGGTGACAGCGTGGTTTATGTGGGAATCGTCGACGAGGTCTCTTTCAGCGACATCGGCTGGTGGTTCGCGCAGGCCGCGCGCCTGATCGGCGGGCCGCTGCCCACGGGGCGCGACACCGGCGTGCCCATGATCGTGACTGTTACCGAGGACGGCGCGACCGGCGGCCAGACCTGGACCCGCATCTGCGCGCGCAAGCGCGGCTTTCCGCAGGTGATCCATTCGGCCAAGCGCTTCGCCGGCCCGACCGGGCTCGAGGAGTATGTCGGCTTCGGCGTCTCGATGGCACTGCGCATCGCGGTCGAAGGCGAGGCGCTGACCTTTCGCAGTGCCGGTTATGGCCTGCAGCTCGGACGGCTCTGGATCCCGCTGCCGCAATGGCTCACGCCGGGCGATCTCACCGTGACGCACAGCGATCTCGGCGAGGGCGCGTTCCGCTTCACCCTCGATGTCATTCATCCGCGTTACGGCGCGCTGATCCACCAGTCTGCATTGTTCAGGGAGGCCGTGTCATGACGCCGTTATTGTGGACGCTCATCGCCATCCAGATCGCGATGGGCGTGTTCGACACCTTCTATCACCACGAGTTCACCGAGCGCCTGGCCTGGCGCCCGTCGCAGCGCTTCGAGCTGAAGCTGCACGGCATCCGCAACATGCTCTATGCGCTCTTGTTCCTGTTGCTCGGCTGGCTCGAGGTCTATGGCGTGCTGGCGGTGCTGGTCGTTGCCGTGCTGGTCGCCGAGATCGTCATCACGCTGATGGATTTCGTCGAGGAGGATGTGAGCCGCAAACTGCCGCCGAGCGAGCGCATCAATCACACGCTGCTCGCGATCAACTACGGCGCCATCCTGGTGCTGCTGCTGCCGGTGCTGATCGACTGGGCGATGCAGCCCTTCGGCGTGAGCGTCGTCTATCAGGGCCTGCTCAGCATCGCGGCGACTGCCTGCGCGATCGGCGCCGCGCTCTGTGGCGTCAGGGATTTTGCGGCGATGCGCCGGCTCGGCCGCATGAAGAGCGTTCCTGCAGAAGGACTCGTTGAGAAGATCCCCGGCCGTAAGACTGTGCTGATCACCGGTGCGACCGGCTTCATCGGCAGCCGCCTTGCGGCGAGCCTCGGTGGAGCAGGGCACAACGTCATCGCGCTGATCCGCAACCCCGCCAAGGCCGAGATGCTGCCGCCGCCGGTGACGCTGATCACCAGCCTCGATCAGCTTGCCTCTGGCACGCATATCGACGCCATCGTCAATCTCGCGGGCGAGCCGATCGGCAACGGCCTCTGGACCGAGGCAAAGCGCGCCAAGATCATCGGCTCACGTATCGACATGACCGGCGAGGTCGTAAAACTGATCGCGCGGCTTGAGCGCAAGCCCGAAGTGCTCGTCAGTGGCTCCGCGATCGGCTGGTACGGATTGTGGGCCGACCAGGTGCTGACGGAGTCCGCGAAGTCGCATGCCTGCTTCAGCCACGAGTTGTGCGCAGCCTGGGAGAAGGCGGCGCGGCCGGCGGAGGAGCTTGGTGTCCGCGTGGTCTGCTTGCGCATCGGTCTCGTTCTCGGCACCGAAGGCGGCTTCATCACGCGCATGCTGACGCCGTTCGAGTTCGGCCTCGGCGGTCCGCTCGGCACCGGGCGGCAGTGGATGTCCTGGATCGAGCGCGACGACCTCATCCGGCTAATCGCCTATGTGATGGCGACGCCCGATCTCGCGGGGCCCGTCAACGCCACCGCGCCGATCCCCGTCACCAACGCAAAGTTCACGGAAGAACTCGGCCGCCACCTGCATCGGCCCGCGGTGTTTCGCATCCCCGGCGGCCTGCTGAGGCGGATCGGCGGCGGCTTTGCCGACGAGCTCCTACTCGGCGGTCAGCGCGTGCTGCCGAACAAGGCGCTCAGTCGCGGCTTTGTGTTCAGGCACGAGACGCTGCGCAGCGCATTCGAGGCGATCCTGTGAGCGCTCAGGTGGTGGCGACACTCCGGAACGTCGCCGCCACCGCGCGCAGCGCTGCGAGCTTGGCGGGATCGCTGACCTTCGAATGCAGCATCACCTTCGAGTTGCCGAGTTTCGGCAGCATGTGCGCTAGCCCGATGTCGATCAGCCCGGGCGGCGCGATCCGCCGTGCCAGCGGCGCGATGGCAAGTCCGGCAAGCGCGGCCGCGACCACCGCGGTGACACCGCCGCCGACAAAGCGCTCGCGCCAGGCGAGGCCGGCCTTGTCGAGCGCGCGCACGGCGATGGCGCGGACGCCGCAGGGCGGGGCGAGCGTCGCAAGCGGCAGCGGCCCGCCCTTCGGCAGGGTGAAGCGTCGCGACGCGAACCAGCCGAACTCGTCCGCGGTCAGCTTCTCGCCGCCGCGGCGGCTGCCTTCCTGGCGGACGATCACCGCATCCAACTCGCCCGCGTCATAAGCATCCTGCATCTCGCGCGAGAAGCCGATGGTGACGGCGAGGGTGAGGTTCGACGACATCGCGTGCAGGCGTTCGAGCAGCGGCACCAGTTCGGGGCCCGCGGCGTGATCGGAGATGCCGAGCGAGAGCGATTGCGCGGCTGGTGCCTCGCCCGACAGCGCGCGGTCATGCGCCGTCATTAGTGCGCGGGCGCGATCGAGAAAGCTGGCACCCTCGGCGGTGAGCCGGACCGCGCGCGGCGAGCGCTCGACGAGGCGTTTTCCCAGCAAAGTTTCCAGTCGTTGCAGCTTGAGGCTGACCGCGGCCTGCGTGGTGCCCAGCGCCTCGGCGGCGCGCGTAAAACTCTGGAGGTCGGCGACCAGCAGGAAGGCCTGGACGGTGGCGATATCGAGTGTGGCTGTCATTATGAAAGGTTATCACTGGTATCAATATGGATAAGATACCAAAATGACGAGGAGAGGTCTACCTTCTCACCAACGCCGCGCAAGACTGCGCAGCATCTTGAGGAGAACGACAATGCCGCTGATCACCGTATCCTATACGTCGTCCCGCCAGTCGCCGTCGCTGAAGGCCGACATCGCGAGCGCCGTGGCCGAGCTCACCGCTGGGATCTTGCACAAGGATCCCAAGGTCACCGCCATCATCGTGAAGTCGGTGGACGCGGGCGACTGGTTTGCCGGCGGCAAGTCGCTCGCCGAGCAGAAGCTCGCCAGCTACTGGATCGACATCCATATCTCTGAAGGCACCAACACCAAGGACGAGAAGGCGGCCTATCTTGCCGCGATGTTCAAGCGCATGGCCGAAATTCTGGGCCCGCTGCATCCCGAGACCTATCTGCATGTCGACGAGGTCAAGGGCGATTCCTACGGCTTTGGCGGCCTGACCCAGGAGCGGCGTTACATCGCCGGCAAGCTCGAAGTGTCGCTCGCTGCGGCGTGAGGCTGCAAGCCGCGGGTGAGCAAAACTCACCCGCGGCCTTGCTGTCAGCTTGCCGCGCGGAACTGAACTTCTGACTTGTTCAGGAAACACGTCTTGTCGAACAGGTTCAAATCCAGCGGGTTCGGCAGCCTGACATCGCTGAGATCGGGGCAGGGCTTGATCGCGGGATCATAGGACCGGTCGATCTGCGAGATGAAGACGACGATCAGCCCCTTGTCGCGCGCAAAGGATTTCAGCGCGCGTACCTGAACCGTGAGGTCGGGGTTTTCGCGCCTCTGGTCGAGCAGTTGCAGATAATCGATCACGACGATTGTGCCGCGGGGCGCCGTGGCCATCTGCTTCACGACGTAATCGGCGCTGATGACGTCGGAGCAGTCGACCTCGAACAGCCTGTCGAACTGCGAAGGTTCGACGCCGATCGCCCGCAAGCGGTCCTGCACGTCTTTCTCGGTGTATTCGAGCGAGAAGAACGCGGCACGATGGCCAGACTTCATGGCCTCCACGGCGAGCTCGAGGCTCATCAGCGTCTTGCCCTGGCCGGGGCGCGCACCGACCAGCACGAGGTCGCCGGGCCGGAATTGCGGGAACAGCTTGTTGGCCGGCGTCATCGCCGCAGCCTTCGCCGCCAGCATGCTCCAGGCGGAAAAGCCTTCCGTGGCGGCGACGCGGTCAAGCGCGTCGTGCAGCGGAATGCCTTGCTCGCGCGACAGGCGTTTTGCGCGTCGCTTCAGATGGTAGATCGGGGCAGACAATTTCATCGTCAAAACCTCCCATTGCGAGCTGAAACGCAATCCCTCCTTATGCCCAGTGCTCGAACAGTCGGTCCGATGGTTTAGTCGCCCGGCATGACGTGTACTTTCCCGGCGGAGGGGGGAGGCGTGGGCGGCACCTGACGCAAGCATAGCCGATTCCACGGCACGCAGAGAACGCGCGCGATCAGGACCGAACAGGAAAATGTTAGACGGCTGCTTCCGGCAGCAACGCTTCGGTCGGCCCGAACAGCTCCTCGAAGGCCTGCCGAAGCGCGACGTCGACATCGGCCATCGTCACGAGCTGGCCGAGATCGACCAGCGACGTCACGCCGTAGCGGGGATCGGCAACGCCGCAAGGAACGATGCCGGCGAAATGCGACAGCTCCGGCTCGACATTGATGGCGATGCCGTGGAACGAGACCCAGCGCTTCAGCCGCACGCCGATCGCCGCGATCTTGTCCTCGTGCTCCGGTCCCTTGTCGGGCCGCTTCACCCAGACGCCGACCCGGTCCTCACGCCGATCGCCACGGACGTTGAAGGCGGCGAGCGTCTTCAGGATCAGCTCCTCCAGGCTCGCGACATAGGCCCGCACGTCCGGCCGGCGGCGCTTGAGGTCGAGCATGATGTAGGCCACCCGCTGGCCGGGCCCGTGATAGGTGAGCTGCCCGCCGCGCCCGGTGGCGAAGGTCGGGAATCGGGCATCGAGCAGGTCCGAGTCCTTGCCCGAGGTGCCGGATGTGTAGAGCGGGGGGTGTTCGAGCAGCCAGACCAGCTCCGGCGCCTCGCCAGCGGCAATTGCGGCGACGCGGGCCTCCATGGCGGCCACGGCCTCGGGATAGGGCACCGGGGCGTCCGAGATTCGCCATTCGACCGGCGCGCCGCCCGAGGCGGAAAACGACGTCAAATCGAGGTCTTGGCGGGGGTTTTGGCGGGGGTTTCGAGGCGAATTAACCATTGGCTAACCATAACGTGGTGATCATTGCGGGAGCAAATGCCAAGTCCTTTGGCCCTGGTCCCAAGTTGCGGCGGTCCTGACAGTGCCCACTCTCGATAAAGTCACCGTGGATCTCATGGTCGTCCTCGGGACGACCACCATGCCGATCCATCAAGTATTACGTCTTTCCCGCGGCGCCATCATCGAGCTGGACGCAACCGAGGCCGACGAGGTCAAGGTTCTCGCCAATAACCTGCCGGTGGCCTCCGGCGTCGTGCTGGTCGACCGCAACCGAATCGCGGTCGAGGTCAAGCAGATGCTGCCCCGCACGCAGGGGACGCGGTAGCGCCTGGGGACGCGGTCGCGCCCCGGGGGGACACGGTAGCGGTCCGCGCAGCCGATAGGACCGATCCGGGCAGGGATCGGATTTTCCTGCCAAGCTTGTGGAATTCAGGGCCTTTGCAGGCTTGTATCCCCCTGATGGATTTGTTAGATCGGCGGCCGCTGATCCGGCCAGCCTAACGACCTCAGGCCGGTATCTCCTAGCGCTCGTGGCGGAACTGGTAGACGCGCTGCCTTGAGGTGGCAGTGGGTAACACCGTGGGGGTTCGAGTCCCTCCGAGCGCACCAATGGCTATAAGCCATTAATATCAAAAAATTTCGTGATTCCCTGCTCCACATCGTTACCGGCAGCGAACGGTGGCGTAGCCAAGCGTAGAAATCGGCGGGCTCGTACCCTCGTCCGTGAGCGCTACGCGGTCTCCATAGCTGGTCAGCAGCTGTACCGGCAGGTCAAGGAGATAGCGCTTCTTGGGCACTTCAGCGGCTACCCGATTGCCGGCCGGTATCTTCCAGAAGACCGCGCATCGCGCCGATCTCTTTGCCGAAGCCTGTCCAATCACCGGATCTCAACCGGTCCATGGCCCGATTGTAGTGATCGAGCGCCTCCTGCGCCCGTCTTGCGGCGGACGCGTCGCCTGGTGTTTCGGTTGTCGCATTCGGCGCTGCCAACCCAGTTCCGCTTTCCGCGAAGAGTGCCGACAGCGCCTCGGCAAGGGTTTCCTTCATGACGAGATTCTCACCGTAGGCGGCGATCACCCGCTTGAGCTCCGGCAAATGTCCTTGCTCGGCCCGCAAGTACAGGGGTGACACGTAGAGGATCGAATTCTCGATCGGGACGACAAGCAGGTTTCCCCGGATCACCCGTGATCCCATCTGGTTCCATAGCGATATCTGCTGGGAGATTTCCGTGTTCTGGTGGATTCTTGCCTCGATCTGGAACGGTCCGTAGACCAGTTTCTCCTTGGGAAATTCGTACACGATGAGCTTGCCGTAGTCGGGCGCGTCGCAGCGCGCGGCAAGCCACGCTATCATGTTGTCGCGACGACTCGGCACCATGGGGATCATGATGAAGAACTCGGCTTGCGCTTCTCCGGGCAGCCGCATGACGATGTAGTAAGGGACCATCAGACTAACGCCGTCCATCGCAGAGACGCCGTCGCCAGCCGGCTGGCGCGGAAATTGCCAGAGGTCCTCGCGGTTATAGAATACGTCGGCAGATTCCATGTGGTAGGTTTGGAAAAGCCGCGCCTGAATCAGGAAAAGGTCTTCGGGATAGCGAATGTGCTTTTGCAGATCGGGCGGCATGACCGCGAACGGCTTGAACAGTCCCGGGAAGATTCGCTGATAGGAAGCCGCGATCGGGTCGGCCGGGTCCATCAGGTAGAAATCGACCGTGCCGTTATAGGCGTCTATCACGACCTTCACCGAGTTGCGGATGTAGTTGAGGTTGAGGCCGGGCGCAGGCTGCGCGGAGGGAAAATAATCGCTCGTCGTATAAGCGTCCTGTATCCAGAACATCCGGCCTTCGCTGATGACCAGATAGGGGTCGCGATCGAGGCTGAGGAACGGGGCGATGGTGCCGACCCGTGTCTGGATGTTTCGCCGAATCATGATGCGGCTGCTATCGGTGATGTAGTCTGAGAGCAGCAGGTTTACGTCGTTGAAATGCTGGGCGAAGATCAGTCTCCGCACCGTCCCCGACAGCGGGATACCACCGGAGCCGTCATAGTCCGCATAGACGTTGTCCTTCCCCTTTGGATAGTCGAACTCCGGAACGGCTCCCTTGACGATGACGTAGTCGTTAGTCTCCTTCCCGTAATAGACGCGCGGCTCGCGAATTTCGGGGCCCCCGTGCGCAACCGGGGGAATATCGCGCAAATAAAGAGGCGGAAGCCCTTCACCGCTTTTTTGGGTTACCGGACTCATCACCGCACCATTGCCGTGGGTGAACAGGATGTGCCGGTTTACCCATGTCTGTGCATTGGGCGGAAGCAGCGACGCATTGAGCTCGCGTGCTGAAAGCATGACGCTTTGGTAAGCACCGCCAAGCCAGTAGCGATCGACATCAAGCTCGCGCAGTTTGTAGTAGGTGCGAATTTCCTGAAGCTGGGCGTAGGTATCGGCCAGCGGCTGCCAGTCCCACAATCTTATGTTGTCGATCGTTGCCTTGTTGGCCCTGAGGGTCTCAGGGGTCAGATCCTGTTCGGCGGGAAATGGTCTCGTCACGATCCGATTGAGATTGTAGGCCTCCCTGGTCAGCGTGATGCTGCGCCGGATGTAGGGCCGCTCCCACTCCAGCTCGTTGGGCTTCACGTAAAATCGTTGAAACAATCCGGGGATTACGCCCGAGAGCAGGAAAGCGCCCACGAACAGCAGCACAATCGCCGCAGCGGGGAGCCGGTAGGTACGAGCCCACAGGTTCGCCCATGCGGCGAAAGTGGCGACTATCGAAAGCGCGATCAGCAGCCACAGGACCGGCAGTTCCACGTGGATGTCGGTGTAGCTTGCGCCGACCACGACACCGTTATCCCCGTAGAGCAAGAGGTAGCGATCGAGAGCATAGGACAATGCCTTCACGGCAAAGAAGCAGCCCAGAAGCACTGAACCGTGGCAGATCGCTGTCGGCGACATCGACCATTGCTGGGCCGGGTACTCGATGTCGCCGTGCACCCAGTAGATAAATCCGGCGAACAGAGCGCTCATCAAGAGCGTGAGCAACGCCCAATTTTTTGCGGCGGTTAAGGCGGGTAGAGAGAAGAGATAGAATCCAATGTCCCTCCCGTACAATGGATCGTTGGCACCATATGGCATCTGATAAAGGAACAGCAGGACTGTGTTCCAGTTGCCGGCTTGCCCCCAGGCGATAAGCAGAGCGATAAACCCGGCACTGGCGGCAATGACGCGAGGCCACGGTAGCCGATCGCGCATGAATTTGAGCGGATCGGGCGTCGCTGCAGCGGCCGCGTGCGTCAGGTCGAAGTCAGCCGGAAACCGATCTCGCCGCCGGGCAAGGCCAAGTGCAAGCCTTGCGTTCGTCCACACGACAACGGCAGTCGTTGTGAAGACCGCGAAAAAAACTCCAGCTTTCGCGCCGATCGTTGTCCAAAAAACTTGCGGGTAGCCGATTGCGGAAAACCACATCCAGTCGACTAGAACGTCACCCACGAGCGCGAGCAGGATCAGGCCAATCGCAGCGATGATGGCCGCGATGATGACGCCCACCACGGCGCTTCGCCCTGGTGCCTTCCGTTCGGGTCCGGTGATCCCGATCGTCATGGCAGCATTATAGCAGAACGGCAGACGCCGGCGTCGCAAACGGAAGGGGCAGTGGTGAAGCGCGGGAGTTCTGGATCTGGCCGCGCGCCCGATTTAGCTGGCGCTCGGCTCGCTTGAAAAGCACCAAATGCACTTGGCGTTCGGCTAATCTCGGCAAGCTATTGAAACTGCTGACATTTGACTGCCCTCCGAGCGCATCATTCCAAAAATAAAATCAAGCAAAATCAAACGGTTAGGTGGTTCTATGGTCTTGCCTCTGGGTGTAAGACCTTGGAATGTCGTTTTCGGGTGCCTGTTTCGGGTGCCTGCAAAGTCGCCGAGTGGCTGGCTCTGATCGAACGCGACAATATTTCCATGCCACTGACGCTGAGCTTCTCTCGATTCGCCTGTGCGATGTCGTGCGCGGGCATTTTTCGGATCGGTCAGCCGAACATGGCCGTCATCTGGCTCTCGGTGCAGTTGGCGCGAGCAGCAACGCAGGGCGCGGCTCGCTGCGCTGCTTCTGCGCATGGGCCGCGAACGCTGCGTCAGCCTGCGCGTCAAACCCAGCCGTGCCGCTCTCGGAGACTCGTTTTCTCATTCTTCGCACGCCAGCAGCGGGCGCCGCGGAAATGCGGTATCGCCCCCTTCGTCCGCCATCGCATCATTCGGGTTCGCTGCCCGCCAGCACCTCCTTGCATTTGGCCGCGAAGGCGTTGAGGTACGCGCCCATCTCGCTCGCCAGTGCGTCGGAGCGTTCGACATTTTGCAGGCTCATGTTGAGCGCGTAGACCGGAAGCCCGTCCAGCACGATGGGCGTTGCGACGGCGAGAACGGCAGGCTGCCACGACACTGCGCAATAGCCGTCGCGTTCGACGGCGCTGATTGATCTCCTGACGTCCGCAAGCAGCGTCTTCGTGGCCGCGGCGCTGCGCCGTCTGAACAGCTTTAGCAATCGCTCGCGCTCGATTGTGCCGATGCCGGCCAGATACGCGCGACCGAGCGACGTCAACTCCATCGGCACCTGCTGCCCGGCGACCACGTTGCGCAGCGCCGCGCGGGGGCTGTAGCGGATCGATTCGAGATACACCATCATGGTTCGATCCGCGGTCGCTAACCCCACGTTGAGCCGGCGCCTCGCCGATTCGGCCCGCATCATCGCTCCGATCGTGTTGAGCACGGGTGATCCCGTTCGCATCGCGTGACCGATACTGATGACGGACGCGGCCAGGCGGTAGGTTCTCTCCGCGTGGACTTCGTCGAGCATTCCGGAATTGACCAGCGTTCGCGTCAGCCGGCTGATCGTCGAGCGCGGCAATCCTGTTCGATCCGCAATCTCGCCATTGCCCAGCGTGTCGACGCCGGGCCGGAAGGCCCTGAGGATCTCGATGCCCCTTTCGAGCGACCGGTTGCCGTCAACCCCGCCCGCATATCTGCGCGTCTGCGCCACATCCAGCCTCCCAGGACATTCTCACGGAGCCATTTCCACTGAGTGGAATTAGGGGGATGTTCCCGACGGCGCAAGCCGATATAGGCACCGGGAAGAAGAATGCCCAGGCCGCACGGCTCATCGAGGAAACGGCACGGCCCGAAATCGGCATTCGTGAGCGCGCACGGAGCTTGCCATGTCCTATCAGCTCATCGAATTTTCCGTCGAAGCCGGTATCGCGACGATCGCATTCAACCGGCCGGAACGGCGCAACGCCATGAGCGACGACATGCGCGCCGAGTTCGTCAATGCGCTCGAAACCGTCGCCCGCGACAAGGCGATCAAGGCCCTGGTGCTGACCGGGCGCGGTAACGCCTTCTGTGCCGGCGGCGACATCAGCGGAATGAAGCGCCGGCTCGAGGCGCCGCAGGGTGAAGTCGCATTCAACGGATGGAGCCGTCAGCAGGGCGTGCACCATGTGCAGTCTTTCCTGCTGGGTCTGCCGAAACCGACCATCGCCGCCGTCAACGGCGCTGCGGCGGGCCTCGGTGCGGATACCGCGCTGGCCTGCGACTTCGTGATGGGAACGGAGCGATCGAAATTCACCTGGTCCTATATCAAGCGAGGCCTGATCCCCGACGGCGGCGGCCTGTATTTCCTGCCGCGCCGGGTCGGGCTTCCCAGGGCCAAGGAACTCATCTTCACCGGGCGCATGGTCGAGGCCGACGAAGCGCTTTCGCTCGGCATCGTCGATCGCAAGGTGGCCTCGACCGATCTCCTGCCGGCAGCGCAGGCCTGGGCGGCTGAAATAGCTCAGGGATCTCCCACAGCGCTCGCGTTGAGCAAAAAGATCCTGAACGAGACCTTCGAGCATTCCGCGCATGACATCTTCAGTCTCGGCAGCCAGGCGCAGGCCATCTGCTACACCAGCGTGGAGCATCGGGACGCCGTGACGGCGTTTCTCGCGCAATCCGCATCGAAGGATTGAGCGATGGATGCCATCGAACTGCTGATCCGACCGCGCAGCGTCGCCATCATCGGCGCCTCGGCCGACCCGAGCAAGACGTCGGGGCGACCGGTCTCCTATCTCCGGAAGCACGGCTTTGCGGGCGCGATCTATCCCGTCAATCCGAAGGTCGCGCACATCGGTGGTCTCGCCTGCTACCCCGACGTCGCCTCGCTGCCTGATGTGCCCGATGTTGGCATTGTCCTGCTCGGCGCGGAGCGTGCGCACGTCGCGGTGCGCGAATTGTCGGAGCGCGGCACTGCTGCAGCGATCGTCCTTGCCAGCGGCTTTACCGAGACCGGAGCGGAAGGCGCCGAGCGCCAGAAGCAACTGATGGAAGCCGCCGGATCGATGCGCCTGCTCGGGCCGAACACGATCGGTCTCGTCAATCTCACCGACAATATCGTGCTGTCGGCATCCGGCGCGCTGGCGATGGATCACTTCCCGGCCGGCGCTGTCGGCCTGGTCTCGCAAAGCGGGGGCATCCTCGGCGCCCTTTTGTCGCGCGCTGCGGCGCGTGGAGTAGGGCTGTCCAAGCTGGTGTCGACCAGCAACGAAGCCGATCTCGAACTCGCGGACTTCATCGACTTTCTCGCCGAAGACGACGCAAGCAGGGTCATCGCGCTCTATGTCGAGGCGATCCGCAATCCGGCTCGCTTTCGCGAGGCGGTGCTCAAGGCGCATGGCGCCGGCAAGCCCGTTGTCGCCTTCAAGATCGGGCGATCGGAGGCGGGTGCAAAGGCGGCCGTCTCGCACACCGGGGCGCTTGCGGGCTCAGACCGCATGTACGACGCCCTGTTCAGGCAGCTTGGCGTGATCCGCGCGAAGACGTTCGATGACCTGCTCGACATTCCCGCAGCCCTTGCCGCGGGACGGAAGCTGTCCGGCAGGCGCGTGGCGATCCTGACCTCGACCGGCGGCGCCGGCACGATCGTGTCCGACAGCCTCGGCGTCGCGGGCTTTGCAACACCCGCTCCCGACGCCGAGACGGCCGCGCAACTGCGCAGCCTTCAGTCGGGATCGCACACCGCGCTCGATCGCAATCCGATCGACGTGACCCTGGCCGGGCTTCAGCCGGACTTGCTGCGCGCTGCGATCCGTATCCTGCTCGCAAGTCCCTCCTACGATGCGCTCACAATCATCGTCGGCTCGTCGGCGGTGGGATCGCCGACGCTGATGGCCGATGCCATTCGCGATTGCCTGCCGATGAGCGACAAGCCCGTCATTGCCTATGTCAGTCCCTACGCGCCCGAGGTGGTCTCCGTTCTCACCGGGCGAGGCGTCCCGGCGTACACGTCCGCCGAGAGCTGCGCTGCCGCGCTCGACGGGCTCTTGCACGCCGGAATGCCGGAGCAGGTCCAGGCGCCGGGCTCGATCTGGCCGGCGGTAGACATAAGCGACGTCCCGGCAGGATCGCTGGATGAGGCACAGGCCAAAGCGCTGTTCGGCCGCTTCGGCGTTCCGATCGTGGCGGAGAAGGTGGTCGCAACATCAGCCGAAGCCGAGCAGGCGGCGCGCGACTTCGGTGGCCGGGTCGTTCTCAAGATTCTCTCGCGCGAGATCGCGCACAAGAGCGACGTCGGCGGCGTGGCAGTCGGCGTGACTGCTGACGCGATTGGCGGCCGCCTCACGGCGATGGCGGAGGAGGTCGAGGAGAGGGCGGGGAAGCGGCCCGAACGGTTCCTGGTCCAGGAGATGGTCTCAGGCGGCGTCGAGATCATTCTCGGGATGCACCGCGATCCCTTGGGCGCCGCGATCCTTCTCGGAATGGGCGGCGTGTCCGCCGAACTGTTCAAGGACACGACGATGCGTCTGCTCCCACCGGAAGGTGGCCTCGGTCTGGCCGAAGCCAGAGCGATGGCGCACGATCTCGTCACATGGCCGTTGCTGGACGGATTTCGAGGCCGGCCGAAATGCGATGTCGAAGCGCTCGCAGCAACAATCGTCGCTTTCTCGCGCATGGTTGCGCAACTCGGCGACCGCCTCGCCGAGGCCGAGATCAATCCAGTGTTCGTGCTGCCGGCGGGCGAGGGCGTGAAGGCAGCCGACGGATTGGTTGTTCTCAATGTCTGAACAAAATCGGATGGAGCTTAAAATGGCCATTGGCGAAATCATCAAACACGACGGCGCTCGCGGGGAGAGTTTCGCCGTGCGCCGCTGGCTGAACCTCGCCGTCCTCGCCTGTGCCGTCATGCCGATGGTTGCAGCACTGGGAGTTGCGCCAGCGCGTGCCGAATATCCCGAGAAGATCGTCAAGATCGTGGTGCCCTTCGCCGCCGGTGGCGGGACCGACATTATCGCGCGAACGACGGCGCAGGAAATCCAGACGGACCTCGGCAAATCAGTCATCATCGAGAACAAGCCGGGCGCCGGGACCATCATCGGAACCCAGACGGTGGCCACCAGCGATCCCGACGGCTATTCGCTGCTGATGGCGACCTTCGCCCACGCGGTCAATCCGAGCCTGTACAACAAGCTGCCGTTCGATCCGCACAAGGATTTCGCTGCGGTCTCGCTGATCGCGCGATCGTTCAACATTGTCGTCGTCACCCCCGCGTCCAAGATCAACTCGATCTCCGATCTGATCGCCGAAGCCAAGGCCAATCCGGGCAAGCTCAATTTCGGCACGTTCGGCACCGGCACCTCGGCTCATCTCGCCGGTGAGCTGTTCAATGCGATGGCCAAGGTCAAGATGACGGCGGTGCCCTACAAGGGCGCTGCGCCCGCCATCAGCGATCTCCTGGGAGGGCAGATCGACGTGATGTTCACCACCGTGGCAAGCGCGGCCTCGCTGGTGGCCGCGGGCCAGCTCCGGGCGCTGGCGGTCACATCCGCCGAGCGTTCGACGGCGTTCCCGCAATTGCCGACCGTCGCCGAGGCGGGGGTACCCGGCTATGCCGCGGAGTCGTGGTACGGCTTGTACGCTCCGGCCAAGACGCCCGCTCCCGTGATTGCGCGCCTGAATCAGGCGGTCGCAAAGGCCGTTCAGTCCGGCGGTTTCAAGCAACTCGAGGCAAACGAAGGCCTCATCATGGTCGGCAGCTCCCCGGAAGAGCTCGATCGCTATGTCGGGCAGGAGGAGGACCGCTGGCGCAAGCTGGTCAAGGACGCGAATATCGAGGTGCAATGAGCCGTCGGTTGATGAGCTGAACCAGGATGCTCTCCAATTCTTCCGGGGAGCTGATGGTGATGCTTTCCTTGTAACACGCCTCAACAGCATTTGTTTGTCGCCCTGCGCGGCTCACCGTTCGCGCAGGCTTTCCTGGCCGTAGCGGATCAGAGGCGAGAGCACGTAGGAGATGATGCGGCGGGAGCCGGTCTTGATCTCCACCGTCACCGCCATGCCGGGCGCGAGATTCACCACCCGTCCGTCGATGTCCATTTGGGCGCGATCGAGCGAGACGCGGGCGGAGTAGACAAGCTCCTGGCCCTTCGGCTCGCTGGATGCGATGTCCGTGCCGGCCGGCGTGTCGCGGGGCTTTTCCGGCGGCTTCTGGCGGACGATGGCGTCCAAGGAGACGCTGAGCACCTTGCCCTGGCGCAGGCCGTAGCGGGTGAAGCTGAAGGTGTCGACCTTGATCGCGGCTTCCTCGCCGGGGGTAACGAAGCCGATGTCCTTGTTCGAGATCATCGCGATCAGGAGGTCGCCGGCCGTTTGAAAACGTTCACAATTTGCGCTTACTAAGTCCGGACTGGCGAGATTCTGGCCGGAAAGGACCCATCATGGTTGGCAAGAGGCATGCCTTGGGGGAGATTTCGGCCAAGCTGGCGCAGGCCAATGAACTTGCGGCCAAGGGGAAAACCCAGCGCGAGATATCGAAGGCGCTTGGCGTCAGCATCATGACCTATCACCGCTGGAAGAAGATGCCCGGTTCTTCAGCACCGCCTGATGGTCGTGGCAGGGAGAGCGGTGACCGGCCATCCAGTCCGGGCGACGCAAGCACTGTGGACACAATCAAGCGGTTGGAGCTCGAGAACGCGCAATTGCGACGTCTTGTGACGGACATGCTCCTGGAAAAGCTGAAATACGAAGAGGAGCTTCGGGCGCGCCAGGGGACGCGATTGCGGCGCCCCGACAGCGGTTAGCGCGCCAGAACCGATCCTTTCGGTCTGCTCTATTGTCTTCACTCGTTTAGCTCGAAACTTGAGACGGTTGGACGTGCCGCGGCTGGATGGTCCGACAGGTACGCCACGTATGCACGCCTCACACCATCCTCAAGCGAGGTTGTCGCGCGCCAGCCGAGCTTCGTGAGACGGCTGACGTCGAGCAGCTTGCGCGGCGTGCCGTCGGGGCGTGTGGTGTCGAAACTGATCTTGCCGCCGTAACCGACAATGTCGGCGACGACACGCGCGAACTCGGCGATGGTGACGTCCTCGCCGGTGCCGATGTTGATCAATTCGGCAGCCGAATAGGCCTTCATCAGGTGCACGCAGGCATCCGCCATGTCGTCGACGTAAAGGAGCTCGCGCCGCGGCGTGCCGCACGCGCCTCGCGGATGAGGCGCTGCCGCTCGAGTTCGGATTTCGGGACGAAGCGGACGACGTTGCTCATTGGCGTTCCGTGGATTCATTCGCGCGTCGCCAGATCGGAAACGGGTCTGCGAGCTTGGCCCATTCCGCGACGTTCATGGCCGGCTTGCCCGGGACAAGGCAGGCGTCCAGGCGTGCGCGCAGCGCGCTCTCGTCCATCCCTGCGCCGATGAACACGATTTCCTGGCGGCGATCGCCATAGATTTCGTTCCAGTTGGCGCGCAGCCGCTTGCGCCAGAACGGATCGTCCGGCCAGCGTTCCGCGGGGACGCTTGCCCACCAGAATCCAAGAGCCTCTGTGCGCGTGATCGAACCGGCCTGGCTGATCTCGCCAAGCCATTGCGGGCGCGTCGCCAGCCAGAAATGCCCCTTGGCGCGAATGACACCGGGCCAGGGCTCCCGCACGAACGTGTCGAATTTTTCGGGATCGAACGGCCGGCGCGCGCGATAGACGAAGCTGGTCACGCCGTATTCCTCCGTCTCCGGCACGTGATCGGCAAAACCGTAGAGCTCCCTGAACCAGAGCGGATGCGTCTGCGCCTTCTCGAAGTCGAACCGTCCGGTGTCGAGAATGCGATCGAAAGCGACCCGGCTGTGGTTGGCTTCGATCAACTCTGCTTCCGGATTGAGTGCCCGGATGATTTTTCGCGCGGCTTCGCGTTGTGCCGGCGCGGCGTCATCGACCTTGTTGAGCAGGATCACGTCGGCAAATTCGATCTGCTCGACGAGTAGATCGACCAGCGTGCGCTTGTCGTTTGCCAGCGCTTCGCCGCGCTGCTCCAGAAAATCCGTCGAGGAGTAGTCCTTGAGCAAGTTCACCGCGTCGACCACGGTGACCATGGTGTCGAGGCGTGCCACGTCGGAAAGGCTTTCGCCGTCCTCGGAACGAAAATCGAAGGTCGCGGCAACCGGCAGCGGCTCGGAGATGCCGGTGGATTCGATCAGCAGATAATCGAAGCGGCCGTTTTCGGCGAGGGCGCGCACCTCCTTCAGGAGGTCGTCGCGCAGCGTGCAGCAGATGCAGCCGTTCGTCATCTCGACGAGCTTCTCGTCAGTCCGGGACAGGTTCGCACCGCCATCTCGGACCAGATCCGCATCGATGTTCACCTCGCTCATGTCGTTGACGATCACCGCGACCTTCAGGCCGTGCCGGTTGTTCAGGACGTGGTTCAGCAAAGTGGTCTTTCCAGCCCCGAGGAAGCCAGACAAGACGGTGACGGGGAGTTTGCGCATGGAGATCGAACAGCCTTTTCAAGGGGATAGGACGACGGCGAGGGGGATTGGGCATCGGGACCGAAGATGTAATGTTATAACATTACATTCGTTGTTGGCGCCGACGTCAAGCTGTTTTACGGCTCAGTTGAAGCGGATCGAGGTCGAGGAAGGACCGGCGAAATCCGTCGAACCGCTGTTTGGTCACGAGAGGGGAGGCGTGGCTCAGCGTAGAGCGAACTGAATACCAGGCAGGTTGCTGATCACTGCGGCAAGACCACCAGCAGCCAGACGCCCGCGGCCACGCATGCAATACCAGCAGCGCGTGCGATCCATCGTCCGACCGGCGTAAGTTTCTCCAGAAGGACAAGCAGTGACAAAAGTGCAATCCAAAGCACGTTCATCACCCCGCCGACGAACAAAAGCGCCATCAAAACCCAGCAGCAGCCGACACAATAGCCGCCGTGTCGAAGCCCCAGCAGCAGGCAGCCTCGCGGGTGGCTCTGAAAGCCGCCGTGGCGCATCAGGAACAGAAACGGCGACTGGCATTGGGCGAGACAGACGTCCTTCAGCGGTGTCCATTGATAGACGCCCGCCGCGATCAGGACGATTGCGCCGAGAAGGCTGCTGGCGATCGCCATCCGGGAATCCAGCAAGGCGGCCCGCTCGATCGCCCATTGGAGAAAGGTGGCTGCCAGCGAAAAGCCGCTCCACGCGAGGAGATAACCGGCCGCAAACCAGCCGGTCGCGGCGAACGGCTTGCCCTGCGCTTTGCCCTGTCGACCCACGCGGGCGTACATGAGGACCATGGGCGCTGCCGAGGGTGCCATCATTCCGATCATCATCACCGCCCACATCAGCAACACGTATGCGAACTCGATCGCTCGCCATGGCTCGTTGGCCGGCAACATGATGCCGATCCCGGCCGGGATCATGCGGAACCCGGTCATGTCCATGCCGCCCATGTCCATGTCGTTGGCGAGCCAGAACACGTAGCTCCATGCCAGCGCGACAACGACGCCGATCGCGCCGCCGACGACCCAGCGGTCGCGCCGCAGCACGGCTTCCAGGGCGCTGTCGGTCATTTGCGATTGACGTTGCCGGCCTCGTCGCAGGGCCGGTCTCTGGAGTTGCATCAAGCCTGGTTGGACCAGCGGATCGGCGCATAGAGGCCGTTCTTGCCGGAATTATCCCAGTGCATGCCGTGATCGCTGAACGTATTGCCGGGGGCGCCGACCGCCATGACCATGTTGTCCGGGCTCACCGGATGGCCGATGTTCGCCCACATTTCGCCGCTCGGATGCATGGTCGGCAACGGATCAACGGACATGTGCAGAATATCAGGGATTTCCGCGGACCGCGTCTTGCCCTCGATCCGGAACGTGATCGGGACCTTGCGAACCCCCAGGTTCTTGCTGATCAATGGTGTGAACGCAGCCATCGGACCACCGGCAGCGCCGGTGAAGATCGCAGCTAGAGCCTCGGTCTGCTCATCGTTGGCGCGCTGATCGATATAGGCGGCGACCGACCAATCTCCGTCCGCCATGACCCCAGGTGCATGGAGGACAACAAGGACATTGAGTCCATCGAGCGCGATGTCACCATAGCGTCCGCTTTCGACGTGGAAGATCAGCGGTACGTTGCAGAAGCCCTCGGTCGGTCGCGAGGTCAGCGGGGGAGCCGCCGACACGAGACAGGGACACACGATGCTGCAACTGCAATTTTCGAAATAGTCACCGGAAAGGTGCCATGGGACATCTGCCATCGCTGTCTCCCGCTAGGCCGAACCCGATAGATTGCTTTCGAATGAGCTACGTGTAGTTGAAAGTTACGCCGCGCGGCGAACTCCCGCAAGCTCGAAGGCCGACGCAGCGCAACAAGTTGCCGTCGCGCAGCGCCTCGCATGCCAAATCCTCGGCCGCCGCGCCTCTTCCGTGGCACATGCCATGGGCCGTCAGGCTCAGTTTTGCGGCAGTCCCGCCTTCCTCAGCCCGTCGAACAGGTGCTCGGCGTCCTCCGGGTTCTTGTAGGCGGCAGTGCGCTTCCATCGGTCGATTGTAAATCCAGGCTCGATGCGCCGCACTTCATCGGCCTCAGTGCGGGCCTCAGCAAGCTGTCCGGTCTGGGCATAGGCTGCGGCCAGCCAAAGATGGCCGATACGAAAATTGGGCATGCGCCATGCGCATTCCCGGAGCAGCGGCACCGATTCCGGATAGCGCTTGAGCATATAAAGCGCGAGGCCGGCATAGCCCAGCCTGCTCGCGTTCTGGAACGGTTCAAGCCGCAGATTAGCCTGGAGAATTTCGATCGCGCGTGCCGGCTGTCCCGCAAACACCAGGCAAAGACCCTGGCCGGAATCGAAAAAATTGGGATTGAGCGACGACGCCCGCTGATATCCCGCAATCGCCGCTTCGTACTGCCTTTGAAACAGCAGCACCCAGGCAAGCTGGGCGTGTGCCTCGGGCAGATTGCCATCAAGCTGGACGGCTTTTCGGGCGAACTCGTGGGCGCGATCGAGGCCCGCCGGCAGCAGATAATCACCATCGCGCGGTTCGAGGTAGGTGGCGACGTGCGACCGCGCGAGCATGGCATAGGCGCGCGCATAATTCGGGTCTATCGACAGCGACTTTTCAAGCAGACGCCGCGCCTCGTAGGTCGAGGCGACAGCGCTTTCGGTGTGTCCCGACCAGTAGGTTTGCGCACCGCGCAGGTAATAGTCATAGGCTTCCCAGGCCGCCGGCGGTTTCAGCAAGGTACGCTCAGCCTCGGCCATGTTCAGATAACCGGCAATCACCGTGACGATCGCGCGGGTGACCTCATCCTGGACGGCGAAGACGTCGCTCACCTCGCGGTCATAGCGTTCGGCCCAGCGATGGGCGCCGGAAACCGCGTCGATCAGCTGCGCGCTGATGCGGATGCGATCGCCGGCACGCCGGACACTGCCTTCCAGCACATAGCGGACGCTCAGTTGGCGGCCGACATCGCGAACATCAAGCGCCTTGCCCTTGAACTGGAACGTCGAGTTGCGCGCGATCACCGCGAGTTCGGAGAACCTCGACAGCTCGGTTATGATGTCCTCGGTAATACCGTCGCTGAAATATTCCTGCTCCGGGTCACCACTCAGGTTTGAGAACGGCAATACGGCGATGGCTATCCGCTGCTCGCCGGCCCCGGTACCGGTGGCGGGAGGCGTCGCCGCGGCCGCCGCCGTGCCAGCATTCGCCGGATGCTGCGAGACGGCAATCGAAAAGCGGTATCCCCGGCGCGGTACGGTTTTGATGATCTTCTGGTCAGTATCGGCGATGGCCTGACGCACTTCGCTGATGCAGCGCGCCAGCGACTCGTCGGTCACGATGACGTTCGGCCAGACCGCCTCGATCAGTTCGTCCTTGGTCACCAGCCGCCCGGCGTTCTCGACCAGGCAGCGCAGCACCTCGAAGCTCTTGGGACGCAAATCGACCTCGCGATCGGCGGACCGCAGACATCCTTGCGCAAGATCCAGCGTAAAGTCACCGAACTGAAACGTCATAAGCGCCGCGTCTTCTTTTTGCCGCTGCCGGACCTACCCATTGGTGAGCGCCACATGCCTAAGTTCATTCAATTTCAGGGAAATTGCACGGTTCGTTCAAGACGGGAGGTCATGTTTACCGCACAATCTGCCCTAGTTCCATTGAGCGAGTTGGAAGTCCTCAAGCACCGGGCAGGGTACCAGGATGATCACCAAGCGACACTTCTCATTGGGCCTGTGCGCAACTGGCCTGGCATCGATAGTGCCGGGCGCCTGGCAAACTGCGCGATCGCAAGCCGGCGCCAGGGGCGCGAGGATCATCGTGGGTTTCGGACCGGGCGGTGCGCTTGATGTCGTGGCAAGGCTGCTCGCCACCGCGATGAAGGACTATGCCTCGCCGTTCATTGTCGAAAATCGGCCCGGCGCGAGCGAACGCATCGCGCTCGAGGCCGTGAAATCCAGCGCCGCTGACGGATCGACCCTGCTGCTGACGGGGTCCTCCTCGATGGCCATCGTTCCGCATGTCTACAAGAAGCTCAATTTCGATCCGTTGCAGGATTTCACGCCCGTCACGCCCGTTTGCAGCTTCCCGTTTACGCTCGCGGTGGGGCCGATGGTGCCCGCCCAGGTGAAGACGCTGGTTGATTTCATCGCGTGGAGCCGCGCCAATCCGAAGCAGGCAACATACGGCACGATCGGGGCTGGTTCGCTGCATCATTTCATCGGTGCCGCATTGGCGCGCGCCGCGGGATTCGAGTTTGTTCACGTACCCTATCAAGGTCTGGCTGCGGTCCAGGACTCGCTGGCAGGCCGGATTGCGGCGACGATATTCCCGTTAGGTACCACGCTTCCCTATGTCCGGTCTGGAGAGCTTCGTGCGCTCATGACCACCGGGACGCAGCGAAGTCCGTCCCTTCCTGACGTGCCGACGGTCAGGGAACTCGGATATCCCGCCATGGAGGATGACGATTGGTTCGGCATCTTCGCTCCGGCAAAAATGCCTGCGGAAGCCGTCGATTCCCTCAACAGCGCGATCCGCGCCGCGCTCAGGACCGACGATGTCAAAGTCGGCATGGCGAAATTGTCCCTCGATCCAACCGGAGATTCGCCGCAAGGATTCGCCCGGCTGGTCAAAGCCGAATTTGACCGGTGGGGGCCGATTGTGGAGGCATCCGGATTCAGGGCGGAGAACTGAGATGCGAACGCCCCATCAGATTCTCGGGCCGTTTTTCCCGGTGTCGTCAAGACCTGCAACGCAAGGCGACCTGACGATCGTCGAAGGCGTCGAGGGGCGCGCGAAGGGCGAGATTGTCGAGGTGAGCGGCCGCGTGCTCGATCTCCGCCGCGAGCCAGTTCGTGGGGCGAAGCTGACGATCTGGCAGGCCAACACGTTTGGCCGGTACGTGCATCCAAATGATTCCAACCCCGCGCCGCTGGATCCAAACTTCGAAGGTTTTGCCACCATTCGATCCGGCAGCGATGGCGCGTACCGGATCAAGACAGTGAAGCCCGGACCATATCCCGTGGGGCCCGACTGGATGCGAGCTCCCCACATTCATTTCGAGGTCGAAGGTCAATTCGAACGGCTGGTTACGCAGATGTATTTTCCGGGCGAACCGCTGAACTCGTCCGATCGGTTATTGATGTCTGTGCCCGAGCCCGATCTGCTGATCGCCAAACCTCTTTGGCAGGGGAACGGTCACCATCGCATTCTGGAATTCGATATTGTCCTTGCGCGTGGCTGAATACGATCGCTTGTGGGTACCGCTTCTTAATATTCCTGCCCGTCGATGTCCGCTTCTGGCCCTTCGCGTCATTTGCTGCGCCAGCACAAGGGTGGTCATTATGGGGAGCGAAGCGGACGTAGCCGAAATTTATGAATACGCATTCTAGAAAGCCGAAGTCTCGACAGCTTCCGGATTTTACTCCGGAGTTTTCAACATTGAATGTTTTGGAGGGGCAGATGAAGTTTCGTGTCTTGCAGGTTGCGCTCGCAGGGTTGGCCCTCATCACCGGCGGCAGCGCTTCGGCGGCACCACTCGTTTACGGCGCTTATTACGACGAGACCAATGGGCGGACTTGCAGCGCCACCAGCAACTGTCGGCTCGATTTCTCCCAATCCCCGACAAACAAGCTCGTCCTGTTTCGCAAGGTCAATTGCTACATTTCTTCCACGAGTCCTTTGTATGCGGGTATCCTAGGTATCGCGACGACATTTGGCGGTGATCCAATCTACCGTTTTTTGCCGCTGCCGATCCCGGCCCCCCTGTATGTTGGCTCCCATTACTACACAAACTTCGAAGCCGACATTCGTTGGCTCATGGGTCAAGGACGATTTCCGTACCTGGAGTTTGTAGCCACTTCAGCGACTTTTAACATCTCGTGCACCATCGTCGGCGATCTGATCGATCCGGTTTCGTAGCGCCTTGGTAAATCCGCAAGGCCGGCGGAGCCGTTTCGAGCGGCCGGGCCAGTCGTGCCGCGCCGGGTGAATAGGCGGCTCTGGCGCTGTCAGGGGAGATCGCGGCCTCTCAGCCATATTCATCGCCGATGCCGTATTCCTTGTAGATCTCGAGCGGGTCCGAGTCCGGAAACAGGCGGCATTTGGCCTGGGCGAGGTGCAGGCTCACCGCCGACGGCTCCTTGCCGTTCGCCAGCATCTTGCGGATGTCGTCCATATGGGCGCTCGGCTGGTGCTTGGGTTCGAGCTGCTCCAGCGCGACCAGCGCGGTCGCGAGCGCCTCGGTCAGAACCCATTCGTCGTGGCCCGTGATTCCCTTCTTCGGCATCGGCAGACCCCACATGTGGCGGCTGTGCCAGTGTACCGCAGCTTGCCCCAAATCTCCATCGAGCTGGCTGGCAACCTCGCGTTTACGAGGTCGCGGCTACAAGGCAGCCGGGACGGGCGTTTCTCTGCTGAAATGAAGTTGGCGTAGACGGGGGCGGGGCGGCATTCGCGCCGGCTGTTCCGGTCTGCAACCCCCTGATATCGCCGAGTTCGCGAAGCCCAACGGTCGTACCGCTCAAGGCTGGAGCCACCATGGTCTTTCTTAGCTTCGTCTACCGCTTCGTCACCAACTTCGCGTTCCTGGCGGTGGTCTATTTCAGCCTGAACTTCATGGAGAAATATCCGAACCGGGCGATCCTGGCGATCCTGGTGCTGGTCTATGCCGGCATGCGCGCCGCCTCGACACTGCGTGCGTTCTACTTCTTCCAGAAGATCGAGAAGCTGGAAGCCGAGACGAAGCGCCTGCAGGCCCCGATCAACGACGGCTCGGGTGGAACCAACGCGCGCAAGCAGATCATTGCCGACGTGGCGCGGCTGCGCCGCGACGGCGAGCTCAAGTCCTATATGGATCTGTTCTTCCTGGCGCTGATCGTGCTGCTCTGCGTCGCCGCCATCATGCGGCAGTGAGGGCTGGGAGCATGATCCGGAAAAGTGCGCAGCGGTTTTCCGAGAAGATCATGCTCAAGACGACAACCTGAAGCGCGCGATGATCTCGTCGCGCGTCAGGCGCGCTTCTTCACGCTGGTGGCAATGCGGGTCGGGTGAGACGCCGGACCTTTGGCTTGCCCCTTGGCCTGCGCGGTATGTTTCGGCGTGCCTTGGGCAGCGTGCGCGGTCCGGGCGCCGTGGGCCTTGCTGCCAGCCTTGCCCTTGGCCCCACGGGGCGTCTCGGCCGCCATCGCCAGCCGCGTTGCGGCGCGCCGCGACAGGGTCGTGGACAGCAGCACCTCGACCGAGCCTTCCGGGATGGCAAAGAGATCGCGGCCGGGCACGGGCAGGGTGGAGGCGACATCGGCAACCGCCTTGGTTCGGCGCGGCAGCGACGGCTGATGGGTGGCCTCTGCATTGAGATCGGCTAGCGCGGGCGCCGGCATCGTCTGGGTCTGCGCGAACACGAAGTTCGGGATGGAGGGCCAGCGCGCGATCGGCGTCGTTTCGGTCGGCGGATGCAGCAGCCACTCCACCGGCGTGGTCGGCGTCGCCGGACGGTCTGCGGTTGCGGGCACCACATGCACGATGCGATAGCCGCGCGCCTTGAGGTCGCGGATGATTTTTGGCAGCGCCGCAACGGTTCGCGGCTGGATGTCGTGCAGCAGCAGGATGCCCTTGCCCTTGGCCTCCAGCCGCTGCATCGCGAGCTGGTAGACGCGGTCGGACGACACATGACGCCAGTCGTCGGCGGGGAAGTCGGCGCTCCAGACCTGGATGCCGCGCGAGATCAGATAATTCTCGACGCCCTCGGCGCGCATAAGGCCGGGGATGCGGAAGAACGGCGCGAGCTTGGTCGGATCGGTCATCGCGGCCGAGGTCCACTGGATGCCGCCGTTGATCTCCGGCTCGTATTTCTCGATCGGCATCCGGTCGAAGGTCAGCGGATGGTTCATGCTGTGCGTGCCGACGGTGTGGCCCGCCGCGACCAGCTTGCGCACGCCTTCCGGATTGGCCTTGGCCTGCTGACCGATGATGAAGAAAGTCGCCTTGATGCACTCGTCGTCGAGCATCTTGAGGATCTGGTTCGAATATTTCGGCAGCGGACCGTCGTCGAAGGTGAGGACGACCTCGTGATCCCTAAGCGGCAGCGTCTCGCGGTACTGCATGGTGCCGATGCGCGGATGCTCGTGCGGATCGACGACGACGGTGCGGGAGGTTCCGAGCGCGTCCGGATGGCCGGGACAGTCGTCCGCGAAGGCCGCCGTCGTACCGACGCTCAGCAGCCCAAGACACAGGACGATCCACGATCGCGTCCGAAAAACAACGCTGCTTCCGATCATGAACCTCGTCTGCCCTCATACGCGATTGACGCCATAGTAGGTCGGAGACGCACCGAAACGGTTCAGGCGCAATACCCCTTCCATCTTTGCATGGCGTATCATGAACAGAGTGTTAATAGGGCCAAAATCACCCCATTTTGCACCAGCGTGACATTCCGGCATCAGCGCGAATCGGCGCTCTTCTGTGGCGTTCCTGCCGGAACCACGTGAACCACGCGATACCCGTTCTCCCTCAGATACCGCAGGAAGGCCGGCATGATCGCGGCTGTGCGCGCCTTGGGGTCGTGGAACAGGATGATGCCCTTGCCGGCGGCGGCGAGGCGCTCGGTGACGAGCTTCAGTTCCTGCTCCGGCGTCATCTCGTTCCAGTCGCTGGCCCAGAGGTCCGCCCCGAACACGACGATGCCGCGCGATTGCAGCAGGTCGAGCTGTCCTTGCGTCGCCTCGAAATAGGGGAAGCGGAAGAACGGCGTCGAGGGTGTCGTCGTCGAGACCCCGTGCAGCGCCATCTCGTCGGCCGCGATGCCGCGGTCGATCTCGCTCTTGGCCTTCTCGAACGGGATCCGCGCCATGAACGGATGCGAGAAGGTGTGGTGGGCGATGGTGTGGCCCTCGCGCGCGATGCGCTTGACCATGTCGGGGTGCTCGGAGGCGTGCAGGCCGATCAGGAAGAAGGTCGCGCGCACGCATTCCTGCGCCAGCGCCGCCAGCACCTTCGACGTCGTCGGCGGATGCGGGCCGTCGTCGAAGGTCAGCACGACCTCGTGATCTTCGAGCGCCAGCGTCTGCGGAAAGCTCTTCAGTCCCACGCGCGGCGTGGTCTTGGCATCGACGCTCAAAATGCGCGAGGTACCGAGCGCGTCCTTGCGCGGGCACTCGGCGGCCTCCGCAGAGGCGATGCCGGTGAGGGCAGCGAGGACTGCGCCCATCGACATCGAGGTCCATTTCAGCCGAAGCATCTTTGTCATTGCGCTCGGAGTTGCCTTGTGGGTATTGCCTGAACCATCAGCCCAGACCACACGTTCCAACCTGTCAAACGGCGAGGCGCACCATGGATGAACATATGGACGGTGCTCCAGCCGCTGCGGATTCGGTACTCGACCACGTGCCGATGCGCAATGAAGACGGTGATATCAGGCACGAATTCGTCGAGGAAATTGCCCATGCGATCGAGGCCGGCGACAGCGCCGCACTGCGCGCCTGTGTCGCGGAGCTGCACGAGGCCGACCTCGGCGATCTGATCGGCGCGCTCGAACCCGACGATCGCGTCCGCCTCGTCGAGCTGACCGGCCGCGACTTCGACTTCTCGGCGCTGAACGAGGTCGACGAGAGCGTCCGCGAGGAGATCCTCGACGAGCTGCCGCCAGAGACGGTGGCCGAAGGTGTCCGCGAGCTCGAATCCGACGACGCGGTCGAGCTGCTGGAGACCCTCGACGAGGCGGAGCAGGAGGAGATCCTCGAGAAGCTGCCCTTGAAGGAGCGCGTCGCGCTCGAGCGCAGCCTGCTGTATCCGGAAAATTCCGCCGGTCGTCGGATGCAGACCGAGTTCATCGCGGTGCCCCAGGATTTCACGGTGGGCCAGGCGATCGACTACATGCGCGAGACGCCGGATCTGCCGGACCGCTTCTACGAAATCTACGTCGTCGACAAGGACCAGCACTGGCAGGGCGCCGTCCCGCTCGACGTGCTGCTGCGCGCGCGCCGCCCGGTGCCGCTCGCCGAGCTCACCGACGAGGACCGCCGCCGCGTCTCCGTCCTGGAGGACCAGGAGGAGGTGGCGCGCATGTTCGGCAAGTACAATCTGGTCGCAGCCCCCGTGCTCGACACCCAGGACCGCCTCGTCGGCGTCATCACCGTCGACGACGTCGTCGACGTCATCGAGGAGGAGGCCGACGAGGACCTCAAGGCGCTCGGCGGCGTCACCAGCGACGAGGAGCTGTCGGACACCTTTCTCACCATCGCCCGCGGCCGCTTCAACTGGCTGCTGATCAATCTCGCCACCGCATTCCTGGCGTCCTCCGTGCTCGGCCTATTCGAGGGCCAGCTCGAGAAGATGGTGGCGCTCGCCGTGCTGGCGCCGATCGTCGCGAGCCAGGGCGGCAACGCCGCAACCCAGACCATGACGGTCGCGGTCCGCGCGCTCGCCACCCGCGAGCTCGGATCCTCCAACGCCTGGCGCGTGGTGGTTCGTGAAACGCTGGTCGGCCTCATCAACGGCGTCGCCTTTGCCGTGATCACGGGTATCGCCGCAGTGGCCTGGTTCAAGATCCCGGGCCTCGGCATCGTCATCGGGCTCGCGATGATCTGCAACCTCATCGCCGGTGCGCTCGGCGGCATCCTGATCCCGATGGCGCTCGAACGGGTCAGGGCCGATCCGGCGGTCGCGTCGGGGACGTTCGTGACAACGGTGACGGATGTGGTGGGCTTCTTCTCCTTCCTCGGCATCGCGACGCTGTGGTTCGGGTTGAAGTAGCCGGTTTGGGGCGCATCTCTCTCCCCGTCATTGCGAGCGCAGCGAAGCAATCCAGAGTCCCTCCGCGGCGGCAGTCTGGATTGCTTCGTCGCAAGCGCTCCTCGCAATGACGGGGGAGGCGGTGGGGGCATCCTCACTCTGGTGTCCCGGGCGCGCTGCAACACTCCCGGTTCGTAGCCCGTATGGAGCGAAGCGTAATCCGGGGCCCGGTGCCTCGGCGCGAGAGCTGTCCCGGATTGCGCTGCGCTCCATCCGGGCTACTGGCTCGCAAGCCATCATCTTTAATCCGAACTTAAGCGACCTGTCGCATCATCGTCCGCGCTTGGGGGAATGGACATGCGGTTGCGGCTGAAGGCGGACGGGCGGATCGTCGAGTTGCGGGACGGACAGGAAATTCCGGTCCAGCCGGCGGCCAACGCAGCATCACACGATGCCGCACATGGCGATAGCAGCTCGCTCGCGGTGCGCGATTTGCGCCGCCGCGCCTGCCTGACCCAGATGGAGTTCGCCGCCAAGCTCGGCGTTCCCGTCGAGACCATCCGCAACTGGGAGCAGGGCAAGCGCGCCCCGCGGGGACCGGCCCGCGCGCTGCTCGCGGTGATCGCGCATGCGCCCGACACGGTGTTCCAGGCGCTCGCCAAAGCCTGATACGAACCTCCTGTTAGCATTGCGCTGAAGATCCGGCCGGGCGTCCGTTGCACTTGGGCGGACCGGGTCCATAATGACGCTTGTGATGTCTCTTGGGGCTGCCGCAACAGAGAGGATTCCTCATGCTGTTCGTCGAGGCCAGTGGCGCAAGAATCCCGGCGATCGGGCTCGGGACCTGGGAGTTGAGCGGGCGCACCTGCGCCCGCGTGGTCGAGCAGGCGCTGCGGCTCGGCTATCGCCACATCGACACCGCGCAGGTCTACGAGAACGAGCGCGAGGTCGGCGACGGCTTGCGCGCCTCCGGTGTGCGCCGCGACGAGATCTTCCTCACCACCAAGGTCTGGACCAACCATTTCGCCCCCAACGACCTCGAGCGCTCGGTCAAGGAGAGCCTGGCGCGCATGCGGCTTCCCTCCGTCGATCTGTTGCTGCTGCACTGGCCCAATCCGCACGTGCCTCTGGCGGAGACGCTGGGCGCGCTGTCGCATGCCAGGCGCATGGGGCTTGCCCGCCACATCGGCGTCTCCAACTTCACGGTGGCGCTGATCGAGCAGGCGGTCGCGCTGTCGGAGGAGCCGCTCGCCTGCAACCAGGTCGAATACCATCCCTATCTCGACCAGACCAAGGTGAGGGCGGCCTGCGACCGGCACGGCCTCGCACTTGTCGCCTACAGTCCGATCGCCAAGGGTCGCATCAAGTCCGACCAGACGCTCGCAGCCATCGGCCGCGTCCATCGCAAGTCGCCGGCGCAGATCTGCCTGCGCTGGCTCGTACAACAGAATGTTGCGGCGATCCCGCGCACCTTGCGCGTCGAACGCCTCTCGGAAAACCTCGATATCTTCGATTTCGAGCTCGCCCCCGACGAGATGGCGCAGGTTGCCGCACTGGCCAGCCCGCAGGGCCGCCTGACCGATTTCGGCTTCGCGCCGAAATGGGATTGAGGAGCGGTTCCGGTATGGTAACAGCAGGGCGGCAACCCAAGATCGGGCGATGGAACTGCGGAAGATCATACGGACGGACATTGCAGCGTCGGCGATCGCGCATCTGACGCTGGTGGCGCTGATCATCGTGATCAGCGAAGTCCATCCGTTCCGCAGCCAGGCGCCGGAAACCGTGACGGTCGACATCGTCACGCCGGAGCAGGTGAAGGAGCAGGAGACCAAGGCGGAGGAGGCCGCAAAGGAGAAGTTGCCGGAGCCGATGCCGACCCCTGAGCTGAGACTGCCGAAGCTGGATTTCTCCGACAAGGCGGAGGCCGCGCAGAAGCCGGCCGCCAAGCAGCAGGCCACACCGCCATCGTCGCAGCAGAAAGCCTCGTCCGAGCCGCCGGCGCAGCAGAAACAGCCGCAGCCACAACCGCAGCCCTCACAAGCGCCAAAGCAACACGAGGCCGCGGCACAGTCCCAGCCGCCGCAACCACAGGCTCCGCAGCAACAGCCTCCGCCGCCCCAGCCGCAGCCATCGCAATTTCCGCCGCAACAGCCACCGCCGCAGTCGCAGGCTCAGCCTGCGCCGCAGCCGCCACCAGCGGCGCCGGAGCCGCAGGCTGCGCTTCCGGCCTATCTTCCTCCCGAGCCCGATGTCACCGTCAAATACGGCGTCATGCTGGGCCTGCCGCCTGAATTGCCCCTCGAACCGAAAGACGCGCCCAAGGACGACGGCGGCGACGCCAAGGATTCGGTGTCAGCCAAGCTGCCGGCCGAGGTCATCGCCTCACTTCGCCGTCATTTGAGAAGCTGCTCAAAGCTGCCGGCTGGAGTCGATCCGGCCGACACCGTCCGTATCAAGCTGCGCACGGTGTTCGCCACCGACGGCACGCTGGCGCGCCCGCCGATCCTGATCGAAGCCCCGCCGTCGGCGAAGGGCGTGGCCATCGTGAAATCCGCGATGAGCGCGCTGCAGGCCTGCCAGCCCTACAAGATGCTGCCGCCCGGCCTGTACGAGGAGTGGAAGGTGCTGGACCTGGCATTCAGCCCGCGGGATTTCGGCGGGTAGTTCGTAGCCCGGATGGAGCGAAGCGTAATCCGGGACCGTTATTGTCTGTAGGATGGGTAGAGCGAAGCGAAACCCATCATGCCTTACCCGGCGCGCATTCGATGGGTTTCGCTTCGCTCTACCCATCCTGCGATTTGCTACAGGCGACGCGCTTCGTCCGCGAGCCAGGTGAACGCCGCCAGAATTCCCGGCAGTTGCAGGTCATGGCGAAGCTTGCCGGATGCCGGCATCAGCCGATGGTCCACCGCGACGCCGACGCCGCGCAGCGCCTCGACATAGGCGGTCTGAACCGAGGCTGAGACGCGCTGGTCGTGCGGGTCGGTCAGCACGATGATCTCTCGCGGGGGATGGCGCGCCACATCAGCGACATGATCGATCGGGTCGAGGAAGTCGCTGTGGCCGGTGATGTCGGCGGTCCAGCCGTTCTCGCGGTTGCGCTGCGCCACCGCGGTGTTGCCCGAGGTGATCACCGCGCAGCCGATGTCGTCGCGCCGCGCGATCAAGGCGGCCACGAGATGACCCCCGCCGGACTGGCCGACGAGATTGAGGCGACGCCAGCCGAAATGCGCCTTGAGCCTGGTGAGCGCCGCATCGACCAGCGCGACCTCGCGCGGCCGCCGCCGGTCGAGATGATGGCCGGAGGAGCCCAGGATGCCAGGACGCGCCAGGTGGATATAGGGGCGATGGAAACTGGCGCTGAGCTGCTCGGTCAGGGCTTGCACGTCGTAGGCGGTCGCTGCAACGTACCACTCGTTGGCTACGACGCCGTCGTCGCGCTTCTCCACGGCATCGCCGCGCAGGAAGATGACGGGATCGGCCGGCGCACCTTCGGGTGCGGCACCATAGAAGGCGAGAACGTCGGGCTTGCCGTCGACCTCGACCCGGACGCGCCCCGGACCGTCGCCATCGGATGCGGCACACTCAACGCCGCGGACCATGTCGGCCCCGGAAAAAGGGGTGGTCGGCAGATCTGCTAGGACTGGAAATCTGATCATTCTTCCAGTTGCGCCCAATCTCTCCTTCAATGTCAAGTAACGCCCGTGAAATCCGGAGCGCCGCACGCGGCGGCGCGTCATACGAGCGTCATGGTCTAGGATCGTCCGGTCCGCGGCTTCAGCCATGCCATGATCACGCCATACGGCGTTCGCCGGCTGCGTGGCAGGCTGTGTCGTTCGGCTGCGCTTCGCGCAAAGGCGTGCGCCTGCTCGGCGGACCGTCTCCGCTCCGGCGCAAGCGACATCCACTCGCGAATGACGGCGCGTCGTATCTTCGATGTCAGCATGATCGGCTCTTCGAGGTATTGTGGCGGATGCGCGCGGGCTCACGCGGCCTGCTGGACGGGGAGGGCCTGCGACCGTCGCGCCAGCAGCACGCTGCCGCAAGGATGCTCGGTGCCTCGCAGAACCACGAAGCCGCGCTTCGTCACTGCGGCACACAGGGCTTCCTTCGCCGCCGCCTTTTGCGCATCGAGCCAGATCACCAGCACGGCGCGGGGGGTGAGGAAATCGTCGAGCCAATGCATCGTCGCATCGAGCGCGTGAAGCGTGCGCCGCCGCCAATCCACGAGCGCGACGTCATACTGACCGGCCGGGAGGCCGCAATTGCCGGCGGACGCCGCCAGCAGATATCCGCGACGATGCAGCTCCACCATCAATTCCATGCTCTTTGTCCCGACCACGACGATGTGCTGTCGCGTCGAGCAGTTTGCGATGGCCATCATCGGATCGATGATCCTGTCGCTGACCCCTGAGTTCGACATCATTCCACCCGTTCGCTGCGCCGCGCGAGCTTGCGCGACGCAGCGGATATGGTGCCGGATGCCGTAGGATTTCGAGATTGGCGCGGGCGCGATGCCATAGGATCGGCATAGGCCCGGCTTCGGCGGCGCACTCCCGGCAATCTATGCCGCGCCTAGAAACCGGCGATTCGATCCCCATCGAATTCAAATGTCGCCAGCGCCATTGTTGCGGCCCGCGCTTGCTATCGCGCCTTGCCTGGAGACTGCAAATGTCCGCCTATCGTGCATTGATCGTGGGCCTACACGATCGTCCGATCAGAATGATCCACATGGATTGCGCCGACGACGAGGCCGCGATCGTCTCCGCGGAGAGGCTCGTCGACGGCCGTGACGTGGAGCTCTGGCAGATGGACCGGCCTGTGGCCAGGTTCGATTGCCGGTCAGGGACGATGCGCAGGAAGTGAGGATATCGCGCTGCGGGCTTCATTGCGGGAGCGTTTCGCGTTGCTGCGGCCCGTAGCCCGGGTGAGCGTAGCGATACCCGGGACCGCTGTCGCTTGTGGCAAGACCCCGGATGTCGCTTCGCTCATCCGGGCTACGAGATCTTGCCCGACGGGCAAAACATCCCGCGACGCTGTCAATCCGCCCGCGCGAAAATATTCCACTTTACCGAAATTCGGAAATGGCGTATGTGTCCACCCATCCCGGCTCATCCTTGAGGGGCGATCGTGTGGTCGTCATTTTCGCGAGCCGGGCTTGCGGTGGACGCCGCGCGAGAGGATTGGGCAGGGCGGATTGCTCTCCGTGAGCCCAAAACTCCGTGCCGACGAGCGGCGCTGTCAGGGTTCGTTTCGCCAGTAAGTTTCCGGCTCCGTCGACAGGGTCGGGAAAACTGCGGCGAGGAGCGAGCCGTGCGTACGGCAAAACCGTGTGGTCCTGGCCGTCGTTGCTACGGTCAAGCTTTCGTGGATGCGGCATTCGCGTCAACCGGCGCGGTGCCGGCGACTTTCGCGAAGGTGAGGGAGGCCAAAGGGAACTCGGCTCCCGGGAGAGCACGACATAAGCTGTCCAACCATCGCGCAGGGAAGGCCGTGTGTTGGGCTTCACCTGTACGCTGCTGTGCGGTTTTCCTGCGCTACAACTTCGCGCAGCGGACCGCGGGTGCCAGCCGGCACCCGGCCTTCCCTGCGCCCTCTTGGTTGAGCGGGCGGAGTGACCAAGCAAAGCTCGGGCGAATTGCGCCGCGAGAACGCGAAGGCGTGTCTGCGATTCAATATGCGAACCGGAAGAACGAAGCCGTTGCCACAGACGCCGTCCTTGCGAGGAGCGAAGCGACGAAGCAATCCAGAGTCTTTCCGCAGAGGGATTCTGGATCGCTTCCGCCTTCGCCAAAGGCTTCGGCGGACAAGTCGTTGCGCTCGCAATGACGATGTGGAGATGGATGTGCGCCTCACTCCGCTCGCGTGCCCCGGACGCAGCGCAGCGTCACTTCGACGGAGCGCTGCAGAGCGGGGGCCCATCTCTCCGAGCAGTCCGCGTGGCTTGGGTCCCGGCTCTGCGAAGCAGCGCTTCGCGCTGCATCGCGTCCGGGACACGAGTGGCTCAATGACCGCGCTTCTTCATCGCCGTATCGCCATCCACCACCTCCGGCGCCATCGCGGCCCATGCATTGGATGCGAATTGGCGGCGCCAGGTCACCACCACGACCGCTGCCGTGGTCACGAACAGCACCCAGGGGCTGACGAACCAGCCGAGATAGCCGAGCGCGAAGAAGAAGGCGCGCTGGCCGCGGTTGAAATGGCGGCCGGCGGATTCGAACAGGCGCGTGGTGCGGATGACATGGGCTTCGGCCGCCGGCGTGTCGCGCTGGCTCGCCGGAGGCATGCCGCCGAACAGGATCGCGACATAGTTGAACAGGCGATAGGACCAGGCGAACTTGAAGAAGGCGTAGACGCAGATCAGCACGAGCCCGACGCATTTCAGCTCCCACATCGCGGGCGAGGTGCTGAGGTCGACCGGCAGCTTGCTCAGGATCGTGATGGCGTCGTTGGTGGCATGCAGCAGCGCCAGCGCGCCGCCGAGCGCGAACAGGCTGGTGGAGGCAAAGAAGGCGGTGCCGTTCTGGAGCGAGGCCATGATCTGCATGTCGACCATGCGCGCGTCGCGATCGAGCAGCCGGCGCACCCAGACCTCGCGATAGCGGTTCATGCGCGCCGACAGGCTGTCGCGGCCATAGGCCGAGTGCTCCAGCGTCAGGGCGTAGGCCAGCCATTCGATGATGAAGAAGCCGACGGCGGTGATGTCGACCCAGTGCCTGCTCATGTCTTGGCTCCTAAAGCATGATCCGGAAAAGTGCGCAGCGGTTTTCCGAAAAAGATCATGCTCAAACAACAACCTAAAGCGCGATGACGATTCATCCAAATCTCGTCGCGCTTTAGAGGGATCGCAACGATTGCCACGCATGTCCCGGTGCGGCAACGATTGATTGGCGGCAGGCGATGGCGCTAAAAGCAGCCGCATCAGACGGACTCGGAAGGACCAGTGACATGGCTGCTCTAAAACTCGCCATCGGCAACAAGAACTACTCGTCATGGTCGATGCGGCCCTGGCTTGCGCTGCGCGCCAACGACATCCCGTTCGTGGAGACGCTGATTCCGCTCTACACCGACAATCCCGCCGACAAGGACCAGATCCTGTCCTTCAGCCGCGCCGGCAAGGTGCCGGTGCTGGTCGACGGCGACGTCACCGTGTGGGATTCGCTCGCCATCATCGAATACATCGCCGAGCGCTACCCCGAGAAGAAGCTGTGGCCCGACGATGCGGCGGCCCGTGCCCATGCCCGTTCGGTCTGCGCCGAGATGCATTCCAGCTTCGTGCCGCTGCGCAGCGAATGCGGCATGAACCTGCACCGGCCGATCCGCCCCGTGGCGCTGTCGGCGGATGCGAAAGCCAACGTCGCACGCATCGAGGAGATCTGGCGCGAGTGCCGGGCGCGCTACGGCGCCAAGGGCCCATTCCTGTTCGGCCGCTTCGGCGCTGCGGACGCCATGTACGCGCCGGTCGTGCACCGCTTCCGCACCTATGCGATCGACGTCGCGCCGGACACGAAAGCCTACATGGAGACCATGCTGGCGCTGCCGGCGTTCCAGGAATGGACCCGCGAGGGGCTTGCCGAGACGCTTGTCATCGCAAAGTTCGAGGACGCCTAACCCGCGAATGTGATCGTGCGCCGCTTGACGATGAGCAAGCCGGCGGCGCTCAATCGCGCTGGAGCTACGGCTTGGGAGAGGGCACGGCCATGGGATTCCTGGACTCGCTGGAAAACAACCCCGCGCTCCGCAGCGCGCTCAGCCAGCTCGGCGCCGCCGTGTTGCCGGCCGTGCTGAACGAGGTGCTCGGCAGCAGCAATCAGGGCGGCCTCAGCGCGATCGTCGCCAAGCTCCAGCAGGCGGGCTTCGGTGACCAGGTCAAATCCTGGCTGGGCAACGGCCAGAACCTCCCGATCTCGGCCGACCAGCTCCGCGCCGTGCTCGGCAGCGACACCGTCCGCCAGCTCGCGGCGCGCTACAACATCCCGGTCGACCAGCTCGGTCAGATCCTAGCCCAGGAGCTGCCCAAGGCCGTCGACCACGCGAGCCCCGACGGCCATTTGCCCCATACCGCCTGAGGGAACGGTTCCGGCGGCATCCCCGGCGCCTCGGTTCCCCAGCTATCGTCCTGAAAACATTGCGGGATCGTCACATTTGCCATGCCTGTATACTGCTGGCCAAAACGCCGCATCGCGTGCTATAGGTCGGTTCGGGTTTTCAGCCGGTCCTTCGCAGTGGGACCCTGGGCAAGGCCGGCGCTGTTTGAGTGATGGAGATGGGCGTTGAAGCATAAATTCCCCGTGGGAACGCGCGTATTGTTCACTGCCAGCAACATCGCGCGCCCGGCGGCGAGCGGCGCGTACGAGGTCATCCGCCTGCTGCCGACGGATGGCGACGACTGCCAGTATCGCATCAAGAGCTCGACCGAAGCTTTCGAGCGCGTCGCCAAGGAAAGCCAGCTCGCGCTGTCCTGAGGCCGATGCGCTCACGCATTGGCGTCGCAAACGAATTTGTATTTCACGCCGTCAAAAGGCCCGCTTCACCTTCACAAGGTGAGGCGGGGGCAGTTGCCGACTCGCGGTGCTCGCTTTGACCATTCGCTCGCAGCTCGCGTGAGGGGACGTCGCGCATGAACTGGGCATGGGCCTCTTCGCTCGACCAAATCTGGAGCTCGTCGGCTTTCCCGATGTGGATGACGCTGGCGGCTGCCGGCTTCTTCGGATTGATCCTGCTGATGACGCTGCTGCGTGCCGAGAGATCAGTCGCCAACGGCGCGCTGACCGTCATCACGCTGCTTGCGATTGCCATCGCGGTGGCCGCTACCGTACGCGACTACGGACCGGCGGGGCAGGCGGCGCCAGCCGAGGCGCGCGCGCAGGCTGCGGTGACCGCAAGCCTGCCGGCGCTGTCATGCCTCGACGATCTCGCCGGTGATGCCGTTGCGATTGGCTGCGAGAAGGCGCTGTTCGGTGCGCCCGACACGGCGGCCGCGGCCGTTGCCTACACGGCCGCGAGGATCGACCGGCTGACCGCGCTCGGCGATGCCGCGAGCGCCGAGAAGAGCCTCACGCTGGACATGAAGGTGCTGCGCAAATCACTCGAGCGCGATCGCTACGGCCTCGTCGCGCAGGTGCTGGTTGCCCGCAACGGCTGCACGCAGTTCGAATGCGCCGCCTTCCGCTCGCTGACCGATCAGCAGCAGGTCGCCGCCAACATGGATTCCCATCTCTACGATCAGCTGGTCGCGCGCTACGCGCCGACCTGGAACGCGCCCGCAGGGCCGGCTGCGACCGCGGCCATCCCGATGACGGGTGCGCTTGCCGGGCTGCCGCCGTCGATGCCGACGGGCAAGCCGACCAATGCGGAGTTCCCGAGCGCGTCGTCGACGCCAGCGGTGAGCATCATGAATCCGGAGCCGGCCGCTCGCCAGGCCCCGGCCGCCAACGCAGCGCCGCGTGCACCTGCAGCAGCGACCTCGGCGCAGGCTGCGGCTCCCGCGCCGGCCGCCAAGAAGCCGCCGGCCCCCAAGGCCGCGCGCGCGCCTGCACCGGTTCCGCTCGCGCCGCCGCCGGCCGCGGCACCGGCAGCTCCAGCTGCTCCGGCTGCGGATAACCAGTAGATCGGCATTCCAAATGCGCGGCCGCCCGGCTAATGCTGGGCCATGCCACTCCATCTGATCAAGCTCGCCGTCGGCTGCGACTCCGTCAAGGAATTGAAGGAGTGGGTGGCCGAACGGATGCAGACCGCCAAGAAGAAGGGTCTGCCGCAACATCACATCCACATCACGCGCATGGTCCCCAAGCGCGACGCCGAGATCCTGTCGGGCGGGTCGCTCTACTGGGTGATCAAGGGCGAGATCGCCGCGCGCGAAAAGATCATCGGCATCGAGCCGTTCCGAGACAAGGACGGCATCGGGCGCTGCCGGATCGTGATGCAGCCGAAGGTGATCTCGGTGTCGCCGCGGCCGATGCGCCCGTTCCAGGGCTGGCGCTATCTCACCGACGATTCCGTGCCGGCCGATCTCGGCAAATCTGCCGCCGGCTCGATCGCGGCGATGCCCGAGCCGATGCGCCGCGAACTGCGCGACCTCGGACTGCTCTGACCGATCCGGGCTTGGCGGTTACACCGCCATATTGTCGATCAGCCTTGTGGTGCCGAGCTTGGCCGCGACCAGGATCCGCAGCGGCCCGTCCTTGCGCGAGGCGACCTGTGCCAGCGTCTCGGCGTGGCGGACCTCGAAATAGTCGAGCGCGAAACCGGCCGCCGTGATCGTCTCGGCGCCGCGGGCCATTGCCGGCGCGATGGCTTCGCCCGCCTTGATCCGCGCCGCGCTGTCCTTCATCGCGCGGTAGAGGACGGTGGCAGTCTGGCGCTCCGTTTCCGAGAGGTAGACGTTGCGCGAGGACATCGCGAGCCCGTCGCGCTCGCGCACGGTGCGGGAGCCGATCACCTTCACGCCAAGGTCGAGATCCCTGGCCATCTGCGTCACCACGCGCAATTGCTGAAAGTCCTTCTCGCCGAAGATCGCAAAATCCGGCCGGCACTGCGTGAACAGCTTGCCGACCACGGTGGCGACGCCGCCGAAGAAATGCGGGCGGAAGCGGTCCTCGAGACCGGCCAGCGCCGGTCCCTCCGGCACGATGCGAGTCGCAAAGCCGTCCGGGTACATCGCCTCGACGCCGGGGTGCCAGACGATGTCGACGTCCTCGGCCGCGAGCTTGGCGATGTCGGACTTCCAGGTGCGCGGATAGGCGCCAAAGTCTTCGGTCGGAGCGAACTGGGTCGGGTTGACGAAGATCGACACCACGACGCGGCTGGCGCGCTGCTTGGCGAGGCGCACCAGCGACACATGCCCGTCATGGAGCGCCCCCATGGTCGGGACCAGCGCGACCGTGGCCTTTCGCTTGCGAAGATTGTCGACGGTGCGTCGCAGAGTGGGGACCGTGCGGGCGATCAAGGGGCTTCGTGACATCGGCACTCGACAAGGTTGGGAATGGGAAGCAGGCGCGTCCCGGCGCCCGGCTAACCCTAACAAGCGGCGGTCGTGGACGCCATGCATCTGGATGCGGCACAGCATCCCGCGTCGAGTCGCGCGCGATGTCGCGACATTGTGGGGTGGATCACAGACGGCAGAACGCGCCGCGATTCATGATGAAGCAGGGCGCTGTGCGAATTGCATTTGCTGTCACGCATTTCACTTGACCGCAGCCGCGGTCAACTCGAAGATGTTCGTCAGGGGTGTTGAGGATCGCGATGCTTGTGCAGGCTAGCCAAGGCCAATCCGGCTCGGCGCACGTCGTTGTGCTTGGTAACGAGAAGGGCGGCTCCGGCAAATCCACTACCGCCTTGCACATCGCGGTCGCGCTCCTGAAAGCTGGTCAGCGCGTCGCCACCATCGACCTCGACTGCCGCCAGCAGAGCTTCACTCACTACATCAACAACCGCGCCGCCTGGGCCAGACGCACCAAGCTCGACCTCGAGCTGCCGGTGCATCGCTGCATCAAGCTCGGCGAGACCATGCAGATCGCCGAGAACGAGAATTCCGAGTTCCTTCAATTCATGGAGGCGGTCTCCGCGGTCGAGAGCAGCTTCGACTTCATCGTCATCGACACGCCCGGCACCGACAGCTACCTGATGCGGCTCGCCCACTCGATGGCCGACACGCTGGTTACCCCGATCAACGACAGCTTTCTCGACTTCGCCGTGCTCGGCACGGTCGATCCCGCCAACTACGCGGTGACGGGCGAGAGCCACTATGCGGAGATGGTGCGAGACACTCGCCGCAAGCGCCGCCAGCTCGACGGCTCGACCACCGACTGGATCGTGGTGCGCAACCGCCTGTCGATGCTCGGCTCCCGCAACAAGCAATTGGTCGCCGATGGCTTGAAGGATCTCTCGCTGCGACTCGGCTTCCGTTATGTCGACGGCTTCGCCGAACGCGTCGTCTACCGCGAATTCTTCCCGCGTGGCCTGACCGCGCTGGACGAGATCGACGAGGCCACCCTCGGCATGCGGCCCAATCTCGGCCATCTGACCGCGCGGGAGGAGGTGACGAGCCTGCTCCGCCAGCTCAAGCTGCCGCTCGACGAGCGTGGCCGCCGACGTGCGGCAAATCGCGCCGAATGGTTCAGCCAGGTCGACAAGCCGCTCGAGGTTCACGATATCCTCGGCGCCTGACGCGGCGGTATTTTGCTACTTTCAGTCGATCAAAGGGGCCGGTTCCCGCGGGAACTGTGCTCGGCTTCGGCCGTTTTCATCTCGCGTTACTGCGAAATTGAACCCAATTAAGACCGGTTGCGTCCGATGGTGGCCTACACCCTGACGTAGCCACATGAGAAAGGGCTGCCCAAGAAACGTGTGCGACGCACAATGAAAGGGCTGCCGGTTCACAATATTTGGCCTTCCTGTCACGCGCCTGTGACATATATTAGGGAATAGGCGACAAGGGGCCAAAGAGCCCCGGAAGAACACGATTTTCAACAGGGATTCAGGCCGAAAGAGCCTGAGGCTGAGGACGAAAATGAAGCGTGGAATTGCCGTTCTGGTTTCGGTCAGTGCCCTCTGCGGCGTCGCCTATTTTACGGCGAGCAAGTGGGCGATCAAACACGAGACCATCACCTTCTACGATGCTTCGCGCGACAATCGCCCCGTGCCTGTCGACATCGCGGTCCGTCGCGACAAGGAAATGCAGGCCAATGCCGGCATGATCACGCTTCCGGTCGCGGTGATCAATCACGGCAACACGGTCAAGAATACCGAGTACGGATTCCTCGCAAACATCTTCGCTGCGCGCGGCTACATGGTTGTGAGCCCGCAGCATGACCTGCCGACCGATCCTCCGATGGTGACCAAGCCCGGCGAGCTCTATGTCGGCCGCCTGCCGCAGATCCTGCGCGGTGTCGCCAACATTCATCTCGCCATGCAGGAGATGAAGAAGGTTCAGCCCAACGCCGACTACGACAAGGTGACGATGGTTGGCCACTCCATGGGCGGTGACATCACCATGTATTTCGCCAAGCAGTATCCGGACGAGGTCAAGAAGGTCGTCACGCTCGACAATCTGCGCGTGCCCTTCGTCACGGCCGGCAAGTTCAAGATCCTGTCGTTCCGCTCGCAGGACCCGCAGTTCAAGACCGACGCGGGCGTGATCCCGACCGACGAGGAGTGCGAGAAGGCCGGCATCCAGGTGGTGAAGACCGAATTCCAGCACAACGACATGCGCGACACCGGTCCGGATGCCGCCAAGAACTCGATCCAGGGCATGCTCGACAAGTTCCTGAGCGCGACTGACAGCGAGATCGGACCGGTCGACACGCAATCGGCCCCGCCCAAGGTTCTCGAGCCGGGTCCGGTTGCCCTGATGGGGCCGGCCAAGAGCTAGAGCTGACGTCCTTCAGATAGACGGTATCGACTTTCAAAACCTCCGCCGGCGTCCGCCAGCGGAGGCTTTGCACATTGACCAGGCCCCGCGCGCTGACCACATTAGCCGCACACGCAAGGTCAAGAGCACCGGATGTCGGGCGAACCCATCAAGCCGCGTGGTGGCGATGCCGTCTCGGCGCAAGCAGACGGCACGCTGCCGCAAGCCAGGACGTCGACCTCGGAAGACATCGCCGCCTTCGTTGCGAAAGCGCGCGCGCTGTCGCCGCATGCGCCCGGTGCCAAGGGCCGGCTGATCTTCGCGCTGGATGCGACGATGAGCCGGCAGCCAACCTGGGACATGGCCTGCGCGCTCCAGGCCGACATGTTCCGCGAGACCGCGGCGCTCGGCAGTCTCGACATCCGGCTCGTCTACTATCGCGGCCACAACGAGTGCCGCGCCACGGGGTGGATCTCCGACAGCGCCAGGCTCGCGACGCTGATGAGCAAGATCGATTGCCGCGGCGGAGACACCCAGATCGGCAGGGTGCTCAACGAGGCGCGGCGCGAGGCGGTCGCCTCCGGTGTGCGGGCCGTCGTCTTCGTCGGCGACGCCATGGAGGAGAAGGTCGACGAGCTGTGCGCCAAGGCTGGTGAGCTCGGCATGCTCAAGGTGCCGGTGTTCCTGTTTCAGGAGGGCGACGACCCCGTCGCCGAAAAGGCCTTTCGCGAGATCGCGCGTCTGACCGGCGGAGCCTGGTGCCGGTTCGATCCCGGTGCGGCGGCGCAGCTGCGCGAATTGTTGCGGGCAGCCGCGGCCTACGCTGCCGGCGGCCGCGAGGCGCTGTTGAAACTGGCGAGAAGTGCGAGCGGGGCGGCGAAGCTGATCGGCCAGATGAAGTAGGAGGTCAGGCCGGCGCAGCTTGCGTTGGCGATGGCGCTGCAACCGGCAGCAGGCGTCCTTGCAGGATCAGGCGCAGCGTACCGAGCGCGATCAATCCGACCACGATGTTGGCGGCGGCAAACAGCCACGGCGCGAGCTGCGCGATCGCGCGAGTGTCGCCATGTCCGGCCAAACGGATCGGCGCGATCGCAAGCGCGGTGGCGCCGAAGGTAAAACCCCAATAGGACACCGAGAACGGCTGTTCCATGATCCACGGCAGCAAGCGCAGCAGCAGCAGCGCCATCATCAGGGCGTAGCCGACCAGGATATGCGCGACCATATCGGGCACGCCGCCATTGATCGCGAGATAGGCGACCGCACCGACCGCGGGCGGGGCGAGCTGGATGCCGAGCGTCGGCCGCAGCGCGACCGGAAGCGTCGCGGCGGTGTAGAGTCGGTGCAGCAGCACGGATTCGATCGCGAGCCAGGAAAACAGCGCGACGCCGAAGGCGAGTTGCCCCCAATCGGGATAGCCGAGTGCGGCGGAGACCGCACCAGTGACGAAGCCGCCGGCAACCGTAGGCAGATACAAGACCGGCGTCGTCGCGGTGTGATCGCGGTTGCCGCGCCACAACAGACCCGTGCGCCACAGCGCGAAGCCCAGCGTGAACGCTCCGCCGAGGCCGAACAGGACGATGGCGGCGAGATGCGAATAGAGCTCCGCGGCGATCGCGATCAGCATGCTGGAGACGCCGGCGAGGCCGATGAAGCAGCACTGCACGGGATGGTGGGCTTCGCCGAGCGACTCCGCGCGCGCGAAGATCCAGCGCAGAACGAAGAGGACGAGCAGCAAGGCCCAGACAATCGCAGCGAGCGCGAGCACGGCCTCGCCGATGATCGCCGGCAGATGCCAGACCTGATGTGCGGCACGCCAGGCGTTGCCAAGACCTGCGAGCCCAAGCACGATGCCGAAGAAGGCGGCCGGCACGATCGGCGGCTTGAATCCGTTGCTCATGATCTCCCCCGAGTCCGACCCACAGTCTTACGGTGCTGAAGCGGCTTTCGTTACGGCAGTGCGTGCCGGAATGATCGGTCAGGCGCTTATCGGCAAACGTAAGTCTCGTGTCACCCGTCAATCGGGGTGTCCGGAAAGGACGCCATGCTTTTTGACAAGAGGGCGCCTATATTCCGGCCATGACCCTGATCGCCGGCGCCGTCGCCATCATCACGCTTTATCTGCTGCTCCAGATGTTCCGCTCGGCCAATCCGGCGGTGCTGGCGCGCACCATCAAGTTCGGCGGCGGCGTGTTGGCGCTGGCGGTTGCGGCCTTCACGGGCCTGCGGGGCGAGCTGGCGGTGGCGATCCCGCTTGGGATCATGGGAGCCGGGCTGCTCGGCTGGACGCCGCTGGCGAACGCGGGCCTTGGTAATATCGGCGGGCTGTTCGGTGGCGGCGCAGCGCCTGCCTCGGGGCAGGCCTCGCGCGTGCGCTCGCAATTCCTCGACATGCGGCTCGACCACGATTCCGGCCGGCTCGGGGGCCAGATCGTCGCCGGGCCTTACGCCGGGCGCGATCTCGACGAATTCGATCTCGCTGGCCTGCTGGCGATGGCTCCGGCGTTCGATGCCGAGAGCGTGGCCTTACTTGAAAGCTATCTGGACCGCCGGTTTCCCGCCTGGCGTCAGAACACGCAGGGCGATGCGGCAGGGGGGCAGCGCCGCACGGCGGCGAGCGGTAAAATGACGGCGGAGGAAGCCTATCAGATCCTTGGCTTGCAGCCGGGAGCGGGGCGCGACGACATCAGCCGGGCGCACAAGTCCCTGATGAAGAAACTCCATCCCGACCAGGGGGGCTCGACGTATCTCGCTGCCCGTGTGAACGAGGCCAAGGATACTCTGCTTCGTACGCATAACGGCTAACTCCGGCACCACGCTACAAACGCCAATCCCGCGTCAGCTCCGTTTGCTCTGTCTGCCGTCGCCCCGATGCCCGCCATTGCCGGCGTGGTCGATCTCTTGAGTAAAAATTTAACCGTAAATTGTTGACGAGAGGTTGTCGCGGAACTGCGCGACCTGCGTCCCCAAAACAAAAATGCCCGCGCAAGGCGCGGGCATTTTGTTCGGAACGATCCGGTGGATCAGTTGCGGACCGTGATGCAGGAGATGTCGGCGCGCTTCAGGGCGCGGCAGACGGCTTCGGCCTGGTCGCGCTCGAGCCCGGCGAAACGGGCGCGGTAGAGCTTGCGATTGTCCTTGGCGACGACCGGCTCGGTGAACGGGTCGGCCTTGCTGAGCAGGCCGCGGGCCGAGCTGCGCGCCGCGTCGATGCGCTGCTGGGCTTCGTTCTCGCTCTCGAGCGCACCGACCTGGACGATCCAGCCGCTGTGGGTGACGGCCGGCTTGGTGGTGGCGCTCATCTGGATCGGCTGCGGCGCCGGATCGGCGGACGCAAGCTTCGGAGCCGGGGCGGGCGCGGCGGCGGTTGCGGCCGGCAGCACGCCGAGGATGCCGTTACCGGTGCCGAAGCCGGCGGGCTGCTTCGGCATCTCGGCGCGGGCGTCGGCCTTCGGGGCTTCCGGCTGGCTCACCATCTCGGGCTTGTTGATGAGATCGGCACGGGCGACGACGGCGCCGGAGGTCTCCGCAACGTCGGAGCGGGCGGCAACCGTGCTCGTGACTTGCGGTGCGACCTGAGCCGGGGCGGCGGAGGCGACCTTCACGGCGCCGGCCTTGACCTGAACGGTCTTGACCCGGACCGGCTTCATCGGCTCGGACGAGCCGGGGATGATCGCGAGCGGCTGGCTCGAGATGACGCCGTTGGTGAGCGGCGCAGGGTCGATCTTGGATTCCGTCGGCCGAACTTCGGGCTTGGCCTCGGGCTTGGGCGGAGCCGGCGGCACGGCGGCCGTCGCGGCCGCAAGCGTCTGCAGGCGCGCAGCGAGGCGCGACGGGGCCGATTCCGCAGCAGGGGCGGCCGCGGCCTGGACCTGCGGAGCGGTGCGGGCCGGGGTATCCGACGCGTCCGCAACCTCGGCAGCGGCGTCAGAGCCGTTGCGCTCGGTGACAGCGGCGACGGTATGGGTGGTCGCGCCCTTCTCGAGGTTCTCCGCGAGCAGGTTGCGCATGATGGCATCGCGCGAGCCGCCGCTGCGGCCGCCGAGCACGACGCCGATCAGGTGACGGTTGCCGCGGCGCATCGAGGTCACGAGGTTGAAACCGGAGGCGCGGGTGTAGCCGGTCTTGATGCCGTCCACGCCCTCGACGCTGCCGAGCAGGTGATTGTGGTTGCGGATCGACTGGCCGCGCCAGTTGAAGGTCGAGGTCGCGAAATAGCGGTAGTAGCGCGGGAAGCGCTCCTGGATGGCGCGGCCGAGCGTGGCCTGGTCGCGCGCGGTGGTGACCTGCTCGTCGTTGGGAAGGCCGTTTGCGTTGCGATAAACCGTCTTGGACATGCCGAGCGAGCGCGCCTTGCGCGTCATCATCGTGGCGAAGTCGTCCTCGTCGCCGGCAATCGCTTCGGCGATGACCACGGCGGCGTCGTTGGCGGAGCGGGTGACGAGACCCTTGATCGCGTCCTCGACGCGAATGGTCTGGCCGGCACGCAGGTTCAGCTTGGTCGGATCCTGATCGGCGGCGTGCTGGGACACCGGCATCTCGGTGTCGAGCTTCATCTTGCCGGACTCGAGGCGCTCGAACAGCAGATAGAGCGTCATGATCTTGGTGAGCGAGGCGGGGTGGCGGATCCCGTCCGGGCTGTTCGACTGAAGCACCGTGCCGGAATTGCCGTCGACGATGATCGACGCGAACTTCGGGCTGGAGCTCTCGGAGACGTCGCGCTGCACCCGGTGGTGCGCGTAATGGCGCCGATGGCGCCGCGCCTCGGCAGCATCAGTGGTGAAGATGACTGCTGTGGTGACCGTAAGAAGCCCGAAAACGCCAACCCGCGCCAAGCGCGAGGAAGACAAGTTTTTACGAAGCATGGAACCCCGTCCCCGTTTCTGACTTGATCACCGGCTCGTGGGGCGAAATTGTGCCCAATGGACCCGGGATCATTACCTGCTCAAGCTGTCCCTCCGCTGGTGTTCGCTGCGGGGGACGTTGGGCCTGAGCCGCTGTTCTGGCTAAGGTGATGTTCTCAAACGGCTTTCGACCGCTTGCGGAAGCTGAACACGTCCAGGGAATCAGGGTAGGGGTCCGCGGTTTCCAAAAGCTTAAGGAACCATTGCGGGAAAGCCCGGGAATTTCCGCGACTTGTAACTAATTTTGTGCGACGCACAAGGATTCTTGACATATTTTGTGCGTTGCACTATTTTTGGGCGGAGTCAGGGAGCCGGGGCTTCCGGACGAGAGCCAGGGAAAAGGATTCCGAAATGTTCAAGGTTGAAGACTTTCAGAACTACGGGAAAGAGCAGTTCGAGCAGTGCGTTGCTTCCGCGACCTCGGTGCAGCACGGCCTCCAGGCGATCGCCAGCGCGTATGGCGACTACACCAAGAAGTCGTTCGAAGACACCAAGTCCTTCGTCGAGAAGCTTTCCGGCGTGAAGTCGCTGGACAAGGCCATGGAAGCGCAGACCGACTTCGCGCGTTCCGCCTACGAGACCTTCGTTGCGGAATCGCAGAAGATTGCCGGCCTCTACAGCGACCTCGCCAAGACGGCGTTCAAGCCGGTCGAGACCATCGTGTCGAAGTTCACCCCGGCCGCCCACTAAATTTTCCCGGACATCCTGGAAGCAAAAAGCCCGGCTCATCGAGCCGGGCTTTTTCGTTTGTGCGGGAGCAGGGCGGATTATTTCGCGACGCGCAGCTTCGAGATCTGCGTGAGGATGTTCTTGAACGCGTCCGATGTCTGTGACGAGCTCGTGATCATCTGGAAATTGCCGTCGGTCGCACAATCCTGCAGCACCTGGGACTTTGCATCCCTGTTGCTGATGTTGACCTGGATCGTGAAGATCGTGACCGGGTTCGTCGTGTCGCCCTTGATGTTCCGGCAGAGGATCTCCTGGCGGTCATCGATGCTGGACTGCGATGTGCTCCAGCGGTTCTGCGTATTCAAGCCGTCGGACAGCAGCACGATGTAATCCTTGTAGACGTAGTTGCTGGCCTTGGCCGGCGCGGCGATCGGCCCGTTGGTCGTGCTCAGGGATTGCCATCCCCACGCGAGGCCGACGGACTGGTTGGTATTGCCGCTCGGCGACATCGCCGTGATCTGGTCCTTGAGCGTCTGCCATTGATTGCTCATCGGAAACACCGTGGCCGGAAGGCAGCCGGACCACTGCTCTGCATAGAATTGCGAGGAGGGGCTTGCCGAGCTCGAGCCCGGTGCGGTGTTCTTGGTGTCGTAGTCCTGATCGCGATCGTTGACGCAGCCGGTCCAGGTGCTGCGTGCGGGGGCCGCCGCCGCCGTTGCCGCGGTGCCGTCGCCGCGCCAGAGGTGGCAGATCTTGCTCGAGCCGCTGCCGGTGCAGGTGCAGGCCGTGTTCGATCCGCAGCTTGCGCTTGAGCCGGTCACGGTGGTGTAGCAACCGTTGTAATAGATGCCGGTCTTGCCCGCGCGCTTGTTGCCGCTGTCGATGCTCGGGCAGATGTAGCCGGCATAGGTGCCGGACGACGGGATCGTGCCGGCGCTCCTTGCGCCGCTCAACGTCGCCGGCCGGTCCATGCAGGTGAAGCCCTGATTGCCGTTCGTGAACGGGCAGTCCGATCCGCCGATTGCCGAGTTGAAGGCGCTGGACTTGTTGTTGACGAGGATCGGCGGCTCGCCCTCCCACTCGGTCCAGTTCAGCCACGACGCGCTGAGATTGCTGGTGCCATTGGTGGTGCCGACATTGACGTCCTTCGCGAAGGGAATGATCGAGATGTAAACGTCGCCGGTCTGCTTGTTGTAGCTGGACAGCGTGTCGATCATGTCCTTGGCCGCGGTTTGCATGGCGCTCATCTTGCCGTTCTGGCCCATCGATCCCGTGTTATCCAGGATCATCGCCACGCGCATGCGGGTGTTACCCCAGGCCGCGGTCGAGCTCGTGCTGAACCCAAGCGTCGGATAGCCGGCGATCCTCATGAAATCGGTCGTCATGCTGCCGGACCCGGTGACGACGATGTTCGAGATGCCGTTGGAGTCCTTGGGGGTGTAGGTGGCGTGGATGGTGGAGGGATCCACCGTACCGGATTTGCCGGTGTACAGGCCGCTGAAATAGGATTTCGTCTTGGCCTCGATGTCAGCTTCGGTGATGGTGCCGTTGGTCAGGTCCTTGGAGACCATCAGGGCCGCCGAATCGAGTGCGACCTGCAGCGAGGAGCGTGCCTGGACGGCGCGGCTGTAGTCGATCGCAGCGCCGACGAAGCCCAGCACCGGGACCAGCGCGATGGCGAAGATCACGGCGATATTGCCTTGTTCGGCCGCGGTAAAGCGGGCGAGGTTTCGACCGATGCGGCTCACAACGGGCAGGCGAAGCATGACGATCCCCGAAATCTGTGGTTTTGTCCGATTTCGCGCCATACCCTTCAACGGCGAGTAAATCAGGCCGTAGAAATCCGGAGATAACCCGCAGCGGTCACCTTGACGTCAGGTTCCTGGTCAACACGTTCTAAACATTCGGGACGGAAATTTTTGTCAAATCGGTCCGGATTGATTAACCTTGGACGGGATCGCGGGGACCGGGAATCGGGACCGCCGTGGGCCGCGTCGGCCAGGCCTTCACGCTTGCGGCGGGCCGGGGGCAGGCCCATATTGCTGACGAGCGATCCGGCTTCGACCGGACCGGTTGGAAGCGGCGATCCAACAAGGCGGCGCGCCTGTGTGAGGCTCCAGAGCAACGGGCCGCGCGGCGGACCGTTATCCGCTTCCATGGGGAATTTGAACGCCTGAGCCATGCCGCAACTGACTTCCATATCCGAACTGTCCACGGCCGCCGTGTCCGCTCCCCGGATGAGCAATGACGAGAACCGTTCCGGCAGCCCGACGGGGCCGAATACCTCCGTCATCACCAAGGTCAAGCCGAAGACCAAGCGGCCGAACCTGTACCGCGTGCTGATCCTGAACGACGACTACACGCCGATGGAGTTCGTCGTCCACGTGCTGGAGAAGTTCTTCCAGAAGGACGTCGAGGCGGCGACCAAGATCATGCTGCACGTCCACCATCACGGTATCGGCGAGTGCGGCGTGTTTACCTACGAGATCGCCGAGACCAAGGTGACACAGGTGATGGACTTCGCCCGCAAGCACCAGCATCCGCTGCAATGCGTGATGGAAAAGAAATAACCACGCGTTCGAATCCAGAGTTCTCTAGGATTGGTTCTGTTCGTCCGGTGTGTGATGTCAGCGCATGCCGCGGCATGATCCGGCGAAAATCAGCGCCGGCGTCAATCCTGCCCAAATGGGTAGTTTTGCCCAAATCGGAACGGGTTTTGCATCGAATATGCCCTGGGCGCGTAATGCCCCTCGCGTCGCGGAACCGGTCTTTCGCCGCGATCTTGTATAACTATATGTGACAAAGGTTGTTGTTGCCTGACCGGGCGATGGCGATCATGATGGTGGGGGCCATAGAGGACGCGAATGCCGACTTTTTCCCAAAGCCTTGAACAATCCCTGCATCGTGCACTGGCGATCGCAAACGAGCGTCATCACCAATACGCGACGCTCGAGCATCTTTTGCTCTCCTTGATCGACGATTCCGATGCAGCCGCCGTGATGCGTGCCTGCAGCGTCGATCTCGACAAGCTCCGCACGAGCCTCGTCAATTATCTTGAGACCGAATTCGAAAATCTGGTGACGGATGGCGCCGATGACGCCAAGCCGACCGCCGGTTTCCAGCGCGTGATCCAGCGCGCGGTGATCCACGTGCAGTCGTCAGGTCGCGAAGAGGTGACCGGCGCCAACGTGTTGATCGCGATCTTCGCCGAGCGCGAGAGCCATGCTGCGTACTTCCTGCAGGAGCAGGACATGACGCGCTATGACGCCGTCAACTACATCAGCCACGGCATCGCCAAGCGGCCGGGCGTCTCCGAGGCGCGCCCCGTTCGCGGCGTCGACGAGGAGACTGAAGCCAAGGGTAACGAGGACGCCAAGAAGAAGGGCGAAGCGCTCGAGACCTATTGCGTCAACCTCAACAAGAAGGCGCGCGACGGCAAGATCGATCCGGTGATCGGACGCAATTCCGAGATCAACCGCGCGATCCAGGTGCTGTGCCGCCGCCAGAAGAATAATCCGCTGTTCGTGGGCGAGGCCGGCGTCGGCAAGACCGCGATCGCGGAGGGGCTTGCCAAGCGCATCGTCGACAGCGAGGTGCCGGAAGTTCTGGCGGCCGCGACCGTGTTCTCGCTGGACATGGGCACGCTGCTCGCCGGCACGCGCTATCGCGGTGACTTCGAGGAGCGCCTCAAGCAGGTGCTCAAGGAGCTCGAAGCCCATCCCAACGCCATCCTGTTCATCGACGAGATCCACACCGTGATCGGTGCCGGTGCGACGTCGGGCGGGGCGATGGATGCCTCGAATCTGCTCAAGCCTGCGCTGGCCTCCGGCACGATCCGCTGCATGGGCTCGACGACCTACAAGGAATACCGTCAGCACTTCGAGAAGGACCGCGCGCTGGTGCGGCGCTTTCAGAAGATCGACATCAACGAGCCGACCGTCGAGGACGCGATCGCGATCCTCAAGGGTCTCAAGCCGTACTTCGAGGACTACCACCGCCTGAAGTACACCAATGAGGCGATCGAGGCTGCGGTGCAGCTCTCCTCGCGCTACATCCACGACCGCAAGCTGCCCGACAAGGCGATCGACGTGATCGACGAGTCCGGTGCGGCGCAGATGCTGGTCGCCGAGAACAAGCGCAAGAAGACGATCGGCATCAAGGAGATCGAGACCACGATCGCCTCGATGGCGCGGATCCCGCCAAAGAGCGTGTCGAAGGACGATGCCGAGGTGCTCAAGCATCTCGAGCAGACCCTGAAGCGCACCGTGTTCGGCCAGGACAAGGCGATCGAGTCGCTTGCCGCTTCGATCAAGCTTGCTCGTGCGGGCCTGCGCGAGCCCGAGAAGCCGATCGGCTGCTATCTGTTCTCAGGTCCCACCGGCGTCGGCAAGACCGAGGTTGCGAAGCAGCTGGCGGCGTCGCTCGGCGTCGAGCTGCTACGCTTCGACATGTCCGAATACATGGAGCGCCACACCGTGTCGCGCCTGATCGGCGCGCCTCCCGGCTATGTCGGCTTCGACCAGGGCGGCCTGCTCACCGACGGCGTCGACCAGCATCCGCATTGCGTGGTGCTGCTCGACGAAATCGAGAAGGCGCATCCCGACCTCTACAACGTGCTGCTCCAGATCATGGACCACGGCCGGCTCACCGACCACAACGGCAAGCAGGTCAACTTCCGCAACGTGATCCTGATCATGACCACGAACGCGGGTGCTTCCGATCTCGCCAAGCAGGCATTCGGCTTCACGCGGTCCAAGCGGGAAGGCGACGACCACGAGGCGATCAACCGGCAGTTCGCGCCGGAATTCCGCAACCGTCTCGATGCCATCGTCTCGTTCGGCCATCTCAGCGTCGAGGTGATCGGCACCGTGGTCGAGAAGTTCGTGCTTCAGCTCGAGGCGCAGCTCGGCGACCGCGACGTCACCATCGAGCTGTCGGAGCCCGCCAAGACCTGGCTGGTTCAGCACGGCTATGACGAGCAGATGGGTGCGCGTCCGATGGCTCGCGTCATCCAGGAGCACATCAAGAAGCCACTGGCTGACGAAGTGCTGTTCGGCAAGCTCAAGGGTGGTGGCCACGTCCGCGTCGTCCTGGTCAAGGACGAAGCCGACGAGACCAAGGAAAAGATCGGCTTCGAGTTCGTCGAGGGTCCGGTCACGCCGAAGCAGGAAAAGCTGCCCGGCACCCGCAAGCGCCCGCCGGGCAAGCCCAACAAGCCGGGCGGCCCCGGCGGCTCCAAGGGGCCGACCTCGAAGGGCCCGCTGGTCAAGGCTTGATCGGCGCATCATGAATCGAAAAGGCCGGCTGAAGAGCCGGCCTTTTTGTTTGCTTGGCGTGATGACCTCCGAAGGCGGTAGCGAAGCCGGTCGGTAATCGCTCTTACTGCTCCTCCGTAGGCGGCGGTGCGGCCGCAGCCGTTGCAGGCGGCGTCGCCTTTGGCTTCGCCTTGGGCTTTTTCGGGCTCTCGGCAACCACCTTATTTGGCTCTCCAGTGTTGTCACCACAACGGCGCTGCTCCGCGAGCGCGCCCAAGTACTGCTGACGGGCCTGAAGCGCTTGTATCTCGGTGTCTGCTGTTCCCTGGAAGTCCATGCCAAACCAAAGAACCGGGATGACCAAACCGGCAACTCCCGCGGCGACATTCTGAGCCACCTTTAGGCCCTTGTCGGAAGCTAACTGTTGGACCTTGGCATTGTTGGTTTGGACTTCGATGGTGATAGCTGCGCAGTCCATGTAACGGTCCTGAGGCTGCACCACAGAAACCGGAGCCGGCGCGCGGCCCGCACATGCACTCACAGCCGCAGCCACGGCGCAAAGCGCCACAATCTTAATATAATTAACAAAGTATCCCCCAGCCTTGGCTGCAATCAAGCGCAACCAGGGCGCGTGCGCAATACTTGCGTGGCATCGTAAAACTTCGGATTGTCACCGTGCGAAGCGTCAATCTCCCTTCATCCGCTGCCCGTCCTGCACCCGCACATGCTCGGCGCCGCGCGCGCCGGTGGGCGACGAACGCAACATGCTGAGCAGTGCGCCGCACAGGGCGAAGCCGACGGCGGCGAGCAGCGCGATCCTGGTTCCCTCCTGCGGATATCGGCCGAGGAACAGCGCGACCAGCGCGGCGCCGGCGGTCTGGCCGAGCAGCCGGGCCGTGCCGAGCATGCCGCTGGCGCCGCCGGTGCGCTCGCGCGGGGCAGCGGCGATCATGGTGCGGTTGTTCGGCGTCTGGAACAGGCCGAAACCGAAGCCGGCCAGCGCCATGCGCCAGGCGACGTCGAAGGCGCCGGGCGCGGCGGGGAGCATGGCGAGCGAGGCGAGCCCGCCTGCGAACAGCAAGAGGCCTATGCCCCCGAGCAGGCCGGCCGGGTAGAGCTCAACCAGCCGCCCGGCGAGCGGCGCGGCGAACGCCACGGTAATCGGCCAGGGCGTGATCAGCAGCCCCATATGCACGGCCGAATAGCCGAACCGACTTTGCAGGTAGAACGGGATCGCGACGAAGGCGAGCATCTGGGCGCAGAACGAAGCGATCGAGGTCGCGATCGACAGTGCAAAGATCGGGATGCGCAGGAGATCGACCGGCAGCAGCGGCGCGGCCATATGCGTCTCGCGCCAGATCAGGGCAGCGCCTGCGACCACGGCGACGGTGAATTCGATCAGGCAGGTGAGGAGCGGCTCGCCGTGGCCGACGCTGTCGACCGCGAAGATGCCGACGCCGAACGTGACGGCGCTGAGGCCTGCGCTCTGCCAGTCGAACGAATGCTCAGCCAGGCGCGTGTGCGGCAGGCACCGCGCGCCGAACACAACCGCGACCGCACCGATCGGTACGTTGATCGCGAACAGCCAGGGCCAGCTCCCCACCGCCAGGATTCCCGAAGCCAGCGTCGGCCCGATCGCGGCGGACACCGCTACGACCAGCGCGTTGCGCGCGATGCCGCGCCCGAGCAATGTATGCGGATAGGTGAAGCGCACCAGCGCGGTGTTGACGCTCATGATGCCGGCCGCGCCAAAGCCCTGGATGATGCGCGCAATCGTCAGCATCGGCAGCGAGTGCGCGAGGGCGCAGAACGCGGAGGCGAGGGTGAACAGCGCAAGCCCGGCCAGATAGACGCGCCGGTAACCCGCGATCTCGCCGAGCGAGGCGAGCGGCAGCAGCGAGATGGTGATCGCGAGCCGGTAGCCGTTGACGATCCAGATCGAGAAGGCCGGGCTCGCATTGAGGTCGGCCGCGATCGTCGGCAGCGCGACATTGGCGATGGCGCCGTCTATCACGGACATGGTGATGCCGAGTGCGATGGTGAGAATGGCCCATCGGCGCTGCGGCAGCGGCAGGCCGTCGGCCTGCTCGAGCGTGACTGTCGACATCGTGAACGGCGTCTTGTTGGCGAATCGAACTCTGCCCGCTGGCGGAGTATTGCGCCAACAGGACAGGATCGCGATAGTTCCGGTAACCGCGGTTACCAGCGCGCCGTCGATTTCCCGAAGATGTAGAGCGCGACGAGCCCGACCGTCACCGCCGTGGAGACGATCAGCACGCTGCGATCCCAATCGATCCGGGATCGCTCGGTGCGGTTGAGATTGAGCACCGTGAACAGGGCCTTCATGGCAAATCGGCGCATCGGGCTGCCTCGCGATGACCGCATGATGACACGGCCGATGCGAGCCGACTTGACGCAGCTCAAGGCTAGGCGCAGCCGCCCTACACCGCAGGCGGATTGCGGTCGGAGAAGGTGCCGCGCTGGTGCCAGTAGGGATAGGGCAGCGTCACCTTGCTGGCGGCATCGAGCTTCGCGACCTGGTCCTTGGTCAGCGACCAGCCGACCGCGCCGAGATTTTCGCGCAGTTGCGCCTCGTTGCGTGCGCCGATGATCAGTGTCGAGACCGTCGGTCGCTGCAGCAGCCAGTTGAGCGCGATCTGCGAGACGCTCTTGCCGGTCTCCTTCGCGATCTCGTCGATCGCATCGACCACGCGATAGACGTGCTCGTCGGGCACGGGCGGACCGAACTCGGCGGTCTTGGGCAGGCGGCTCACTTCCGGCTTCGGCTGGCCGCGCCGGATCTTGCCGGTCAGGCGTCCCCATCCGAGCGGCGACCAGACCACCGCACCCAATCCCTGGTCCACACCGAGCGGCATCAGCTCCCACTCGTAATCGCGCCCGATCAGCGAGTAATAGGTCTGGTTGGCGACGTAGCGCGGAAAACCGTGCTTGTCGGCGACAGCGAGCGATTTCATCAGGTGCCAGCCCGAAAAATTCGAGACGCCGACATAGCGGATCTTGCCGGCGCGCACGAGCACGTCGAGGGTGTTGAGCACCTCCTCGGGCGGCGTGAACGCATCGAAGCCGTGGAGCTGGAACAAGTCGATGTAATCGGTGCCGAGCCGGCTCAACGAACCGTCGATGGCCGCGAGCAAATGCTGCCGTGACGAGCCAATGTCATTGGGACCGTCGCCGAAGCGGAAGGTTGCCTTGGTCGAGACCAGCACCTTGTCGCGGCGGCCCTTGATGGCTTCGCTGAGCACACGCTCGGACTCGCCGAGTGAATAGACGTCGGCGGTGTCGAACATCGACACGCCCGCCTCGAGACAGATGTCAAGAAGCCGCCGTGCTTCGGTCGCATCCGTCGTGCCCCACGCCGCGAGGCGGCCGACGCCGCCGAACGTGCCCGTTCCCAGGCTCAAGACAGGCACCATCAGGCCGGATCGGCCCAAGCGTCGGTATTCCATCGATCTGCTCCTTGGCTGGCCGCTGATTGACCCATGCGGTTCTTGGCGCGGAGGTTAGCGCAGGCGCGCGCCGTGACCTATCACGCGCTCACATGGCGGCCTTGCTCGGGAACGCCCTAGTCGTGCAGGCGCATGTCATCGAGTGCGGGATCGCTGGCCATCTTCATCGGTGGTCGTGGCTCGGCGATGATCACTGATGAAGCAACACAGGCAGGCTCGCTGATGTGAGCCTGTCGCGGCAGAAGCGTCAGACCCCAGCCCACCACGACGAGCACCGCGAGCCGGATCGCGATCACGCTCAGCAGAAGCTCCGATCCGCCTATCGTCGCGTGAGTCCTCATTCGGGCCAGCCTGAGGCAGGAGGCATGACAAGACAATCTGGAATTGGCGAGCGCTGCCTTCGTCCAGGGCGAAGGCTCGCGAAGATGGCTGCTCAGTGCCTGAGTTGGCTCTGCCGGAAGTCGCGCGGCGACATCCCGAAATGTTCGCGGAAGACTCGGCCGAAATGCGAGAGGTCGTTAAAGCCCCAGGCGAACGCGATCTCGCTGATGTGGCGGTGGGCGAGCACGGGCGAGGCGAGGTCGCGCCGGCATTGCGCGAGACGCTCGGCCAGGACGTGGCGCTGGAACGACATGTTCTCGTCGGCGAGGAGATCGTTCACATAGCGCGGTGAGATGCCGAGCGCGGCGGCGCTCTCCGCCAGCGACAGGTCGGGATCGGCAAGGTGCGCGCGGATGTGCGCCTTCAGGCGGTAGAGCAGGGCGGAGCGATGCGTCGAGGACGGCAGCGAGGTCTTGCCGAGTCGTTCGCCCAGCGCCATCGCGAGCAGATCGACGGCCTGTTCCGACAGGGCAGCGGCGTGGTCCGGAGCGAGCCTGTCCGCGCTCTGGCAGAGGCGGAAGATGAAATCGTAGGCGAGCCGTTCGAGCGGCATGTCAGCACCGAATGACATCGCGGTCAGCGTCTCGGTGGCGCCGAGCCGGCGTTGCAACATCTCGCGAGGCACCTTGAAGATGGTCTGCGTAAAACTGTCCTTGAACTTCAGCTCGTAAGGCCGCGTGGTGTCGTAGAGCGCGAACTCGCCGGGATGGATCACGGTCTCGCGGCCGTCCTGCACGACGCCGCCGTCGCCGCGATTGCCGAGCGCGACCAGGACAAAATCCTGATCCGAGCGCGCGATGCGCGAGGGCGTGCGGAACACATGCTGGCGGTCGGAGCAGACCTCTGAGCAGACGGCCTTGCCGAGCGCGACTTGCGTGACCGAGCCGCGAAAGGCGCTGCCGAGGTCGGACTTGCAGTCAAGCCCGACGAACACGTCGCAGACGATGTCCTGCCAGAGAGCGAGCCGCCGGTAACCGGGGCTGCCGTCTGTCGTGAACTGGATTGTCATCAGGACAGCCTCCCTTTTACATCCCGCAAACCGCATGGTGGCGCAGATCCAGCCTGACCGCAGGCAAGTTCCGTACCGGGGCGGCGCTTCCTTCCAGTCGAGTTTTCGTTCCGCCGTGGTCGAGCGCGCGGCCGCCCAGCTTGGCCCAATAGACTGCATCGGACGCGGTCTGCGATCAACCGGCAAGGGAGGCGGCAATGGGCATCGAACATCCGAAATACAAGGTGGCGGTGGTGCAGGCGGCGCCCGCCTGGCTCGATCTCGACGCCTCGATCGACAAGTCGATCGCCCTGATCAAAGAGGCCGCCGAGAAGGGCGCCAGGCTGATCGCATTCCCGGAGGCGTTCATCCCCGGCTACCCCTGGCACATCTGGATGGACTCGCCGGCCTGGGCGATCGGCCGCGGCTTTGTGCAGCGCTATTTCGACAATTCGCTGTCCTATGAAAGCCCGCAGGCCGAGCGCTTGCGTGATGCCGTGTGCAAGGCAAAGCTCACAGTGGTGATCGGCCTCTCCGAGCGCGATGGCGGCAGTCTTTACCTCGCGCAATGGCTGATCGGGCCCGATGGCGAGACCATCGCAAAGCGCCGCAAGCTGCGGCCGACCCATGCCGAGCGCACCGTCTATGGCGAGGGCGACGGCAGCGATCTCGCGGTGCATGCGCGCCCCGATATCGGCCGTCTCGGTGCGCTGTGCTGCTGGGAGCATCTGCAGCCGCTGTCGAAATACGCGATGTACGCCCAGAACGAGCAGGTGCACGTCGCGGCCTGGCCGAGCTTCTCGCTCTACGATCCGTTCGCGCCGGCGCTTGGTGCCGAGGTGAACAACGCCGCCTCGCGCGTCTATGCGGTCGAGGGCTCCTGTTTCGTGCTCGCGCCTTGCGCGACGGTGTCGCAGGCGATGATCGAGGAACTGTGCGACCGGCCGGACAAGCATGCGCTGCTGCATGCCGGCGGCGGTTTTGCCGCGATCTACGGCCCCGACGGCAGCCAGATCGGCGACAAGCTGGCGCCGGACCAGGAAGGGCTTCTGATCGCCGAGATCGACCTCGGCGCCATCGGGGTCGCCAAGAACGCCGCCGACCCCGCAGGGCACTATTCGCGGCCCGACGTGACGCGGCTGCTGCTCAACAAGAAGCCCTACAAGCGCGTCGAGCAGTTCGCGCTGCCGGTCGACACGGTCGAACCCACGGAGATCGCCGCGGCGGCGAGTTGAGCGCCGCAATCAAGGGAGGGCACAGCCATGGAATCTGCAATTCCCGTGCATCTCGAAACCGCACGCACGCGCCACAAGCGCGTGCCGGACGACTACCAGCCGCCATATCCGTCCTTCGTGGCGCGCTACAAGCCGGCCGTCAGCCGGGTGGTGATGGCCTATTTCGGCGTGCAGTATCGTGGCGAGGCGCCGCCGGCGGCGCGGGAGGCGCTCGCCGAGATCGCCAGCCTGTTCGCGGGCGAGTGTGGTCCCTCACATTGGGACCGCGCGCATTATATCGACCAGTCCGGCCATGCGAACATCGTGTCGGTGGCCTATTGGAGCAACGTCGCGCGCTTCGACGACTGGTTCGCCCTGGCGCGCGAGGCGTGGACCGGCAAACCGCGCGAGGGCATCGGCACCTTCATCGAAGTGCTGCGTCCCACCGTGGCGCGGCACGAGACGCTGTTCTCATCGTCAGACCGGCCCGAGGGTGTCGCCGTCATTGCCGACGGCATGAGCGGCGAGGTGCAGGAGCACGCCTATTGGGGCGGCATGCGCGATCGTATTCCGCTGTCGCAGACCGATCCGATGTCGCCGGGCGGCGCGCCTGAGCTGATCCGCGACGGCGCGCGGCTGCACGTGAAAGCGCACGACAATCTCTGCCTGATCCGCTCCGGGCAGGACTGGAGCGATACCGAGGCGTCCGAGCGAAAGCTCTATCTCGACGACGTCGAACCGGTGCTGCGCGAGGGCATGGATTTTCTGCGCGACGACGGTCTTGCGATTGGCTGCTACGCCAACCGCTACATGCAGGTGCTCGCCGCCGACGGCAGCGTCAATGAGAAATCCTATGGCCAGAGCTGGTGGAAGAGCCTCGCCGCGCTGGAGCGGTGGGCGGAGTCGCATCCGACCCATGTCCGGATATTTGGCGCGGCGATGAAATATCTCTCGACGCTGGGGCCGACAGCAAAACTGCGGCTCTATCACGAGGTCACCGTGGCGGCCGCGGACGAGCAGTTCTTCGAATATCTGAACTGTCACGCGAAAACGGGGATGCTGGCGGCGGTGGAGACCGTCAGCGCCTAGGCCACACAGTGGCCGAGCAACTCGGGATGCGTGGTGCAGATATGATGCGCGCCGGCGTCCCTGAGCTCAGCCTCGCTGCCATAGCCGTAGAGCACGCCGATTGCGGTCATGCCGTTGGTCCTTGCGCCGACCACGTCATGGCTGCGATCGCCGATCATGATCGCGCTCTTGGGATCAACCTTGGCCTCGTCGAGCGCGTAGCGCAGCAGGTCGCGCTTGTCGACGCGGGTACCGTCGAGCTCGGAGCCGAACACGCGCTCGAAATACGGTTTGAGGCCGAAGTGCTCGACGATGCGGGTGGCGTAGACCGCGGGCTTGCTGGTGGCCACGAACATCCGCTGGTTGGTCGCGGCAACCGTCGTCAGGGTGTCGATGATGCCGGCATAGGCCTCGTTCTCGAACAGGCCGATGTCGCTAAAGCGCTCGCGGTAGAGCAGCAGCGCCCGGTCCGCGAGTTCCGCGCTGCCCGTGAGCTTCTGCAGGCTGGCATGCAGCGGCGGGCCGATGCACCAGGTCAGCTCGTCCTCGCTCGGCACTGGAAGGCTCAGCCGCTCAAGTGCGTACTGGATCGAGCGGGTGATCCCGGGCTTCGGGTTGGTCAGCGTGCCGTCGAGATCGAAATAGATTGTGGCCATCAGGGCGGAACCGGCTTGGATGTTTCCGCCTGTTGCTAGTTCGCTGGGCCCTCAAGTCAAGAGCCAAGGCGTCATTGCTGCCGGGCCCATGCGACGATCCCTGCGGCATCGGTGCCGGCCTGGGCCTCCCAGGCGGCGATCGTGCTTGTCGCGGCATTGCGCAGGGCCGCGATCAGGGATGGCGGCGCGGGCTCGGCGATGTTGACGCCGTTCTCGCGCATGCGTGCGTAGTTCTCGGCAGTGCGATGGGCGAGCAGCGCGAACTGGCTCTGCTCGGTCTCGGCGGCCGCCGCCATCACCTCGCGCTGCATCGGCTCGGGCAGTGCGGCAAACGCCTCGCTGCGGACGAAGGCGATCGACACCGGCATTGCGTAATTGATGGCGGTGAAGTGCGGCAGGAAGTCCCAGAGCTTTCGTCCCGCGCCGCCATCGCCGGAGGTGAGGAACGCGTTCAGTTGGTGGTCCTTCAGGCCGGCCAGCGCCTTGTCCATCGGCAGGAACTGCGCGTTGGCGCCGGCCGCGCGCATCACCGCGCTGGAATTGGCGTCGTAGGCCCGCAAGTTCAGCTTTGGCAAATCGTCGGCGCCCGCGAGCGCCTGCTCCGACCAGAGACCGGTCGCCGGCCAGATCGTCAGATACAGCAGCTTGAGACCGCGCGCGGCGAACGCCTTCTCGTAGAGTGGGCGGGCCCGCGCATTGGTGGCGCGGGCAAGGTCGACTGATTGGACCAGAAAGGGCAGGGTGGAGAGACCGAGCACGGGGTCGAGGCCGGACAATGCACCGGCAAAGGCATCGCCGCCGGCGATCCGGCCGTCCAGCGCCGCGCGCGGCATTTCGCCCGAGTTGACCTTGAGCTCGTTGTCGAAGGAATTGGCCACGGTCACGAAACCGTTTGTACGCGCGGCGACGCGATCGGCGAAAGTGGAAAGGCCGATCCCGGAAATGTTGCTTTGCGGATATTCCGTGGTCATCCGCCAGTTGACTTGCGCGATGGCAGGCAGGGCGGACAGGAGGAGGGCGGCGAGGGCAAGGAGCGCGCGGATCCCTCTGAGGGGGAAACGCATTGGGAGAAGCAGGTCAGGCAGCATAGATTGGCAACTCGTCGAACCATGGCACGATGCCACAACATGGCAGACCATCTTGTCGCATGCCGCGCCGGCCTGCGCCACAGCGTTGCTTGGGCAGTGCTGGCGCGAATTGCGTCACTCTTCGTTGCGGTGTTGCTCGTCGCTATGACGGAGGCCGCGGCATGGGACAGTTCGCCCGCGAAGACCAATGTCGCCGTCCCCAGCGTCGAGGAGCTCGCGATGGCGCCGCCAAAGCCCGCCGCTGCGCGCGAGAGCGATACGCGGGAATCGATCTGCCTGATCGTGGAAGCCGCCGCGCGCGATGCCAATCTGCCGCTGGAGTTCTTCGCCCGCGTGATCTGGCAGGAAAGCCGCTTCCAGGCCGATGCCGTCGGTCCGATGACGCGCAGCGGCGAGCACGCGCAGGGGATCGCGCAGTTCATGCCGGGCACCGCGAGCGAGCGCGGGCTGCTCAATCCCTTCAACCCGGTTCAGGCCTTGCCGAAATCGGCCGAGTTCTTGAACGAGCTGCGCAACCAGTTCGGCAATCTCGGCCTCGCCGCAGCCGCCTATAACGCTGGACCGCGCCGCGTGCAGGAATGGCTCGCGGGCACCGGCCCGATGCCGGAGCAGACTCGCAACTACGTCTATGCCATCACGGGCACCTCAGTCGACGCATGGGCCAAGGCCGGCAGCACCGGCAAGGGGCCGCCGAGCTCGCCACCGACGAGCTGCCGCGACCTGATGGCGCTGTTGAAGCGCGCGCCGAACCCGTTCGTCGCCGAACTGGAGCAGCATGTCGAGCTCGCCGCCGCAAAAATCTGGGGCGTTCAACTCGCCGCCGGCTTCGACCGCAACAGGGCGCTGGCGATGTACTCGCGCGCCGTCACGCGCCTCAGCGCCGTGATCGGCGAGCGCGATCCCAGCCTGCTGAGCTCGGTCGTGCGCAGCCGCGGGTCGCACACATTCTACCAAGTGCGGATCGGCGCTGACACGCGGCCCGAGGCAGACGATCTCTGCAACCGCATCCGCAAGGCGGGCGGCGCCTGCTTCGTGCTGAAGAACCGGGGCGTGAGCGGGTAACGAGCGCCGCGCATGCCAGCCCCGCCGCGCGCTTCCTTGACGCGGACCGCCGCATTGCCCGTTATGCGGGCACGATTCTGCAACCCCGACCAAAACTCCCCGTGGCGCTCCCTCCGCTCGATTCCCCTCAATGGCAAAGTCCTTTGCGCGCCTTCGGCTGGGGGCTGCGCTCGATCACGCAGACGATCCTCACGCTCGTCCTGTTCGCCACCTATCTCGGTATTGGCGCGCTCGCCCATGACACCCATTTCAGCCTGCTCTGGGCGCTCTGCTCGACGTTGTTCGTCTGGGCGGGTCCGGCACAGATCATTTTGATCACGACGCTCGGTTCGGGCGCTACCATCATCCAGTCGGCGATCGCGGTGACCGTCAGCGCGATCCGCCTGTTTCCGATGGTGGTCTCGGTGCTGCCGCTGATGCGCACGCCGACGACCAAGCGACGCGAGTTGTTCTTCGCGGCGCACCTCACCGCCGTGACGCTGTGGGTCGAGTGCCATCGCTTCCTGCCGCAGGTGCCGCGCGAGCGCCGCATCGCCTTCGTCAACGGACTTGGCTTCGGCCTGGTCTCGGTGTGCCTCACCGCCAACACGGTCGGCTATTTCCTCGCCGCCAACCTGACGCAGACGCTGGGCGCGGCGATCCTGATGCTGACGCCGCTGTCATTCCTGTTCTCGACCGCGCGCAACAGCCGCGAGATCGCCGACGTCGTCGCGCTGTCGCTCGGGGTGCTGCTCTATCCGCTGGCCGCGAAGATGAACTCCGGCCTCGACATCCTCGTCAGCGGCCTCGTGGCCGGCACGATCGCCTACGGCGTGCATTGGTGGCGGGAGGTGCGCGCATGAGCTACGAGCAGCTCGTCGGTGACTGGCAGGCGCTCGTCGTGCTGTTCGTCGCCGGCGTTGTTCCCAACCAGATATGGCGCATGCTGGGCCTGTGGTTCGGCGGCGGCATCGACGAGGGCTCCGAGCTCCTAGTCTGGGTGAGGGCGGTCGCGACCGCCATTCTCGCCGGCGTTATCGCGCAGATCGTGGTCCAGCCGCCCGGCGCGCTCGCCAGCGTGCCGGATGCCCTGCGCTACGGCGCGGTCGCCGCGGGCCTCGTCGTCTTTCTGCTGACCCGCCGCTCGATTTTCGCCGGCGTGGTGAGCGGCGAACTGTTCATGCTGGCCGGCAAATGGTGGTTGGGCTAAAACCACCGGCGAACAGCTAAGGAACAGGAATTATGGTTCGCGAAAACGAGCTCCGCGAGGGCGAGGTCGCCATCGAACTGCCCTCGATGGAGGACGCCGGCCTCGTCTTCATCGGCCGCATCCGCACGCCCTGGACCTCGCGGCTGGAGACGCCGCGACAGGGGCGTCAGGACGGCCCGATCTGCCGCCTCGAGATCTTCGAGCCGTTCGTGCCGGCCATCAAAGGCGTCGATTTCTACAGCAATCTCGAAGTGCTCTACTGGCTCGACAAGTCGCGCCGGGACATCGTGCTGCAGAGCCCGAAGAACAACGAGAAGACCCGCGGCACGTTTTCGCTGCGCTCGCCGGTGCGGCCCAATCCGATCGGCACGTCGATCGTGAAGCTGGTCGGTATCGAGGGAAATGCCATTCTGGTGCGCGGGCTCGATTGCATCGACAACACGCCGCTGATCGACATCAAGCCGGATCGTTGCGAGTTCACGCCATTGGCGGCACCGCAAGCAGGGGATTTTCAGACGGAATGAGGTCTCTCCCCAGGCCGTCATTGCGAGGAGCGAAGCGACGAAGCAATCCAGACGGTCTCTGCGGCGGCAGTCTGGATTGCTTCGCTCCGCTCGCAATGACGATGTGGAGGCAGCTAGCCCGCCTTCAGCGCCGCGATCAGCTTGGTCGCGTTCTCTTCGAGCACCTTGACGTCTTCCTTGCGGCTCGCGGGCGGCAGCATCGCGATGCCGTCATGGCGCGGCATCACGTGCATGTGGAGATGGAACACCACCTGTCCGCCGGCGGGCTCGTTGAACTGCTGCACGGTGATGCCGTCGGCCTTGAACGCCTTCATCGCTGCGATCGCAATCTTCTTCGCGCCGCGGGCGACGTGGGCGTAATCGTCCGGCGCGACGTCGAGGATGTTGCGGGCAGGGGTCTTCGGGATCACCAGCGTGTGGCCGGGCACGCGCGGCATGATGTCGAGGAAAGCGAAGACATGTTCGTCCTCATAGACCTTGTGACAGGGCAGCTCGCCGCGCAGGATCTTTGCGAAGATGTTGTTGGTGTCGTAGGCGGTCATGGCGGCGGCTCCCAAGAACTTTGCACTCAGTTTCGCGCTTACTGTCACCAGCGACGGCGTACCGTCAAGGCGCCTCGTCGATACCCTTCCGGAACGGGCCGAGCTCGGCGAGCTCCCGTCCGGCCTCGGCGACATAGGCGCGCTCGCGCTTGAGGTAATCGTCGATGGCGCGGCGCAGGCCGGGATCGGCGATGAAGTGAGCGGAATGGGTCGTGCGCGGCAGATAGCCGCGCGCGATCTTGTGCTCGCCCTGCGCACCGGCCTCGACATGGGTGAGGCCATGCTTGATGGCGAAATCGATCGCCTGGTAGTAGCAGACCTCGAAATGCAGGAACGGATGATGCTCGACCGCGCCCCAGTTGCGGCCGAACAGCGTATCGGAGCCGATGAAGTTGATCGCGCCCGCGATCCAGCGGTCGTTGCGGCGGGCCATCACCAGCAGCACATCGTCGCTCATGGTCTCGCCGATCAGCGAGAAGAACTCGCGTGTGAGATACGGCCGGCCCCATTTGCGCGAGCCGGTCTCCATGTAGAACATGAAGAACGCGTCCCAGGCATCCTCGGTGATGTCCTTGCCGGTGAGCCAGTGGATGGTGATGCCCGCGGCAAGCGCATCGCGCCGCTCGCGCTTGATCGATTTGCGGTGGCGCGAGTTCAGCGTCGCCAGGAAATCGTCGAAGCTGGCAAAACCCTCGTTGCGCCAGTGGAACTGCTGGTCGGTGCGCTGCAGGAAGCCGTGCTGCGCAAGCAGTTTCCACTCCGCCTCGCGGGCGAAAGTGACGTGCACCGAGGAGGCCTTGCTGACGCCGCACAGCGCCACCAGCCCGCTCGCCAGCGCTTGGGTGATGCGCTCGCGGTCGACACCGTCGCGGACCAGCAGCCGCGGCCCGGTGGCCGGTGTGAAGGGAACCGAGACCTGCAGCTTCGGATAGTACCGCCCGCCAGCGCGCTCATAGGCATCCGCCCAGCCGCGGTCGAAGACGTATTCGCCCTGGGAGTGCGATTTCAGATAGCAGGGCACGACACCGGCGACGCGGCCGTCGACCTTGGCCACGAGATGCCGGGGGCCCCAGCCGGTGCGGATCGTCGCCGAACCCGATTTCTCAACGGCCGAGAGAAAGGCGTGGGAGACGAACGGGTTATAGGCGGGCTTTAAGAGGCCGAGGGAATCGCCTGGAAGGGTGGATGAGGTTCCGTTGCCTGCCCCATTGCACCGGCCGCCGGGGTTGGCGCAGGCGTCCCAATCCTCAGCCGACACTTCGCCAATGGAAGGGACCGCCTCGAGCGTGATTTCAGATGATGCCATCGGGCCCAAGATCGTGCATTGCAGCAGCGACTTCAAGGGGCGGGAACTGAGGGGCTGTTGTGCCCGACGGGCTGCGCCCCTACGGCACGAACCCCTCAAAGATCATCTGGTCCGCATATTGCCCGACCCGGGTCCGCTGCTCCGGTGTGCGGACGGTCCAGCCGAGCAGGGCGCAGCCGAACATGTTGCGGGCTATCCAGGGGGCGGGGGCCGGGAGGTGGTCGACCTTGAAGGCGACGAAATGCGGCTGGGTCTGAAAGCCGTGGCGCAGGTACAGCATGCTGTCGCGCTGCTGCTGGGTCAGGTAGGCCCAGTATTCGTCCTCGTAGCTCCGCTGTGCGACGATGCCGCGCGGGCGGTTGGGCAACAGCTCGCGCAGCGCCAGCACCTGGTCGGGATCGAACGACATGCCGACGGCCGGGCCCTGGTAGGAGGACAGCACCTCGGCCATCCGCTTCACCAGCTTGCGGTCGCCGTCAAAATGGCTCTTCACCTCGATCACCAGCGGCACGCGGCCGGCGACCATGGCGCAGAGGTCGGACAGCGACATCATCCGCTCGTCGGTATCCCTAAACTTGACGGCCCTCAGCTCCGCCGCGGTCTTCGAGACCACTTCGCCGGTCGCCTCGGTAAGGCGGCCGAGCGCGTGGTCGTGATGGATCATCGCCTCGCCGTCGGCGGAGAGCTGAATGTCCACCTCGATCGAGAAGTTGCCAGCGATGGCAGCCTGCACCGCGCCCGGCATGTTCTCAATGATGCCGCGGGAAATGTCGTGCAGGCCGCGATGAGCGACCGGCCGGGCTGTCAGCCAATCCGGAGCGCGCATCAGCCTCAGGCGACCTCGAACACGCCTTCGACCTCGACCGCCGCATCGGCGGGCAGCGAGGCGACGCCGACGGTGGTGCGGGCATGGCGGCCCTTGTCCCCGAAGGCGGCGACCATCAGGTCGGAGGCGCCGTTCAGCACCTTCGGCCCGTCCAGGAAGTCCGGCGCCGAGTTGATGAAGCCGCCGAGGCGCACCACGCGCACGACCTTGTCGAGGTCGCCGAGGGCAGCCTTGACCTGAGCCAGCAAATTGACGGCGCAGCCGCGCGCGGCCGCGGCACCGTCCTCGATCGAGACGCCGGCGCCCAGCTTGCCCTTGGCGATCAGCTTGCCGGCGGGGTCGAAGCAGACCTGGCCGGAGACGAACAGCAGGTTACCGGTGCGCACGAACGGCACGTAGTTGGCCACGGGGGTGGGGGCCTCATGCAGCTTGATGCCCTGTTCCGCCAGTTTCTGCTCGACCGTGCCCGCCATGTTCGACCTCGTTGTCCAAAAAATCATCTACCCCGGCGTTGGCGGCCGGGCGCGCCCTGTTTCGCCCATCGTGCCGCCACATGCAAGCAACCCAAGGGGGATGCATTTTGTTGAGGAAGGGCAGGCGGTTCAAAGCCCGGGCCGCAACTTTACGTGAAACAGCCTCAGTTGCGACGCAATGGAACGGTCATTAAACTGTCGAATCTGCGCTTTTCTCAAGGACCAGACATGGTGCACCTTTTCCGGACTTCGCTCGGTGTGATGGCGCTCGCGGCGGCCGCTTTCGGCCCCGGCGAAATGGCGCAGGCGGCCAGCGGTCCATTCCTCGCCCACCAGGCGCTCTATGATCTCAGCCTGGTCAAATCGCGCTCCAATTCGGTCAACAGCGCGCGGGGCCGCATCCTCTACAATTTCACCGGAAGCTCCTGCGAGGGCTACACCTCCGAATTCCGCCAGGTCTCCGAGCTCGACAGCGGCGAGGGCAAGATCACGCTGAGCGATCTCCGCTCCAATTCCTGGGAGGATGCTGCGGGAAAGAGCTACCGCTTCAAGATCGAGACGCGGATGAACGAGGCCGATGCCGGCCGGGTCGACGGCTCGGCCGAGCGTGACGGCGACCACATCAACGTCAAGCTGAAGCTGCCGGCGCCGAAGAGCTTTACGCTCGACGGCAAGGTCGTGTTCCCGACTGAGCAGATCCAGCGCATCATCGCCGCCGCCAAGGACGGCAAGTCGCTGCTCGAGCTCTCCGTCTATGACGGCTCCGACGACGGCCAGAAGGTCTACAACACGCTGACCGTGATCGGCCAGCCGATCCCCGCAGAGCGGGCCGCCTCGTCAGACCCGTCGACCACGGACGAGCACATGAAGTCGCTGAAGCGCTGGCCTGTCACCGTCAGCTATTTCGACCGCGACGCCCAGCAGAAGGAAGGCGAGCAGACGCCTGTTTATGCGATGGCGTTCGAGCTCTACGAGAACGGCGTCTCGCGCCAGCTCGTACTCGATTACAACGATTTTGTGATCTCCGGCGCGATGGGCAAGTTCGACGTCAAGGACAGCAAGCCCTGTAATTGAGGGGCCGCGCTTTCGGCTCTATTTGGCGCACCACTGCATCACCGTCACCCTGAGGTGGCCGCTCTTCAGCGGCCCTCGAAGGGCGACGGCCCGGCTGCAGCACTGGGGCCGTCCATCCTTCGAGGCTCGCTGCGCGAGCACCTCAGACCGTATGTCCCTTTGCGGAACGGGGCGACTCACCCTCGATGCGACTGCGAGGGTTACCCGGATGGTCCGGGCAGAGCCTCACGCAAGGAGGGCGAGTCATGGGTGATTATAGCGAGG
>NZ_JAVAYL010000250.1:0-442 GCF_054185225.1 Bradyrhizobium sp. 18BD
TGATGCCGTCCTTCTGGAGCGCGATGGCGAGCAACCCCGACGTGACCTGCTCGCCGGAGGCGACCACGGCGTCGTACTCGGCGGAATCGTAGAGGGCGTTGGCGTCCTTGACCCAGTCCACGAGCTCGTTGGTCTTGCCGGACATGGCCGAGACCACCACGGCGACCTCGTAGCCGGCGGCGACCTCGCGGGCCACGTGCCGGGCGACGTTGCGGATGCGATCCACATTGGCGACGGAGGTCCCGCCGAACTTCATCACCAAACGGGGCATGTCGCGTCCGCTTCGATCCGTTTCCAGGGCCTGCCCCGACGGCGAGGCACGATGCGCGAAGAGCGGCCGGCGAGCGCGAGAGCGGCTTACCGGACCCGAGGTGGGCGGGTACAAGGGGCGCCACACCCTGTCAACGGAGCGGGCCCGCGCGCCCCGGAACCGGCATGACCG
>NZ_JAVAYL010000251.1:0-442 GCF_054185225.1 Bradyrhizobium sp. 18BD
TGGCAAACTTTCAATCACATCTTCAACAAAGATTAATGAAATACCATATTCTGATAAATCTTGGTTTACATATTCTAAAATGACATGATCAATAATTAATGACATATCTGTAATGACAAACACTAATTGCGGTGTGAAAATAATTTGCTCATTACTTCTGCTGCGTTCACGCACAGCTTGGATACGTTCTTTAATCATGCGAGTAATTGACATTAAAATTTGGTCACGTGTTCGTTGATCGTAAACAAACCCTCTAATGTTGTGACCTCTCAATGTCATATGTGGCAACCAACGTGCCCATTTCAATGTTTCAACTTCATCTTCACGTGTCACAAATAGAAACTCTAAATCATGATAACTATGGAATGTTGACAATTGGATTAGCATTTTCTCCAATTCTTCTAAAATGAGATGTCGTGCACCAATATATGCAAGTGGCCCA
>NZ_JAVAYL010000252.1:0-441 GCF_054185225.1 Bradyrhizobium sp. 18BD
GGACCAACGATTATCTATGTCTCATCGAAAAAGATGTGTCTGAATTTAGCGCAACTTATTTATGATTCAGGTTTTCTTACTGGCATTTATCATGGTGATATGAATTATCAAGAGCGACACACAGTTCAACAACAATTTTTAAATAATGATATTCCGATTATAGTCGCAACGAGTGCTTTTGGTATGGGTATTAATAAAAAAGATATTCGCACAATCATTCACTTTCATCTTTCAACAAGTCCTTCTAACTACATTCAAGAAATTGGCCGTGCAGGTCGCGATGGTGAACTAAGTCAGGCAATTAGTTTATTTCAACCGGACGATAAATATATTTTAGAAACGTTATTATTTGCAGATATGATAACAGAAGAAGATGTACAAAATTTCGAAATAGGAGAATTTTTAGCACCCGATAAACAAGACGTTTTGACAACGTTGCAT
>NZ_JAVAYL010000253.1:0-441 GCF_054185225.1 Bradyrhizobium sp. 18BD
TGATGCAGGTCTACTAGCTAATGTGATGGTGTCACCAACCCTAGAATCATCAACATTTTTAATACTTGCAATAATATAACCAACATCACCAACTGTTAATTCATCAACTGGAAGCTGCTTAGGTGTATTAATTCCAACTTCTGTTACTTCGAACTCTTTACCAGTGGCCATCATTCGAATTTTATCTCCAGCTTTAACAACACCGTCTACAATTCTTATCGATGAAATTACCCCTCTATATGGATCATACTCAGAATCAAATATTAATGCTTTTAGTGGTGCTTCTGGGTCACCATCTGGAGCTGGCACAACTTCAACTATTTTCTCTAGTATCTCTTCAATTCCAATGTTAGATTTAGCACTTGCTAAAACAACATCGTCTTGGTCTAAACCTATCATATCTTCAATTTCTTGTTTCACGCGTTCAGGTTCTGCAGCAGG
>NZ_JAVAYL010000254.1:0-441 GCF_054185225.1 Bradyrhizobium sp. 18BD
CACCAAGCCCTCGGCCAGGCCGGCCTCGTGCTCGGCGACCGTCCGGCTGATCATGCGGAACGTGTCGCCCAGTTCCCGAATCTCCTGTGCGGGGAGGGCGCGGACTTCGGCCGGGTCGATCTCCTCGCCGGGTACATAGGCGGCGACGCTCGTGCGCAGCCGGCGCAGTGGCCGGATCAGCAACCGGTCAACGACGAACCAGCCGATGCCCGCGGCCGCCGCCCACATCAGAATCGGCAGCAACATCGCGATGAGAAGGGGCGACGTGATCGGCGCGCTGCGCACGCTCGTCTGCAGTGCCAGGCCGCCAAGGCCGAGCGAGGTCCGCATCGTCTCGCGCCGTTCCAGCGCGCTGCGAGGCGGAAGCTGAGTCAGGGGCAGTGAGCCTTCGCCATGTGTCAGCACGGCTTCATAAGGCGGCGCGAAATCGCTTGGCTTGCC
>NZ_JAVAYL010000255.1:0-441 GCF_054185225.1 Bradyrhizobium sp. 18BD
GCTGGTTACAATAATCTCATATCCATTCATGTATATTTTCTGTCCTTTGGCTGGTACAAAGGCAACAGTTCCGCTATATACTTTGGGAGTGATGTTACAGTCCACCGTTGAATGCATAGAACCTCCGCAACGAGACTCAGACGGAGTTTCTAACTTATCTAGCTCATCACGTTTTTGGGCTATGGCAGCCGGGCTTATGTCTTGTGAACTCACAATGATATCCAATGGATCTTCTGGGACATTACCTGTTGTGCTGCTATTATTGCTGTTACTATTTGTTTGGGGTGGAGAAGTATTACTGGCTGATGCTGCGGGTTTTGAATTGCTTTTGACTGCCACACTGACTGGTTCTGAGTATATTTCACTCCATTCACTTTGTCTGGCCAATGAACAATTACTCCGTACTTTAAACTCATATTTCCCCTCAGCAGGTTTTACCAC
>NZ_JAVAYL010000256.1:0-440 GCF_054185225.1 Bradyrhizobium sp. 18BD
CAACGCCGTTTGATTATACTTCTGAAACGGTAAGTAAAGCGTTTTTAGTAGATAACGGCTTAATTATCGGTCCTTATGCGAAGGAAAAAAGGAAGCAAGTATGCAAGTACTTAAGAATCGGTTATTGCAATGGAAAGCAATTATTTCATAGACTCAATGCTTTCGGTATAACTGAGCAGGATGTAAAGCAAGCACTATATGATAAAGGAGAGGAATAATGGAATATAACGATATTGCAACACCAACAAGAACGAAACAGTTATTAGATCGATACGGGTTTAAGTTTAAGAAAAGTCTTGGCCAGAATTTTCTTGTGGATACAAATGTCATCAGAAATATAATTGAGGCTGCAGGTATAGATAAGACGTCAGGTGTAATTGAAATTGGTCCTGGAATGGGGAGTTTAACTGAACAATTAGCAAAACACGCGAAACAAGTCT
>NZ_JAVAYL010000257.1:0-440 GCF_054185225.1 Bradyrhizobium sp. 18BD
GGCCACTTCGACAACGAGATCCAGGTCGCCGGCCTGAAGAACCTCAAGTGGACGAACATCAAGCCGCAGGTCGACGAGATCACCTTCGCCGACGGCCACCGCATCATCCTCCTCTCGGAGGGGCGCCTCGTGAACCTCGGCAACGCCACCGGCCACCCGAGCTTCGTGATGTCGGCGTCCTTCACCAACCAGACGCTCGCCCAGATCGAGCTCTGGACCAACCCCGGAAAGTACGAGCGGCAGGTCTACACCCTGCCGAAGGCGCTGGACGAGAAGGTCGCTGCGCTCCACCTCGCCAAGGTCGGCGCCACGCTCTCGAAGCTGCGCCCCGATCAGGCGAGCTACATCGGCGTGTCGGAGAACGGCCCCTTCAAGCCGGACCACTACCGCTACTGACCGGCGCCTCGCGCCTCTCGACGATCGCCCGAAGGCCCGGCACT
>NZ_JAVAYL010000258.1:0-440 GCF_054185225.1 Bradyrhizobium sp. 18BD
CACAAGCGCCGCTTTTACCCTATTTGCGACGTCGAGGGCGGCTTGAGAGGCACGGCGATACTGCTTTACGGCCAGTGATCATCGTGCGAATCTGGTGTACGGAGAGATGATGCCCCAGCCTAAACGCCAAACTCAACCCGCGCGGGAATGGATCACGGGCCTAGTGGTTGTGGCTGCGACAATCATAGGGCTGTTCGGCTTCGCCCGCCTTTCCTACGCGGTGACAATGGTGGTGTCGGTCGCGATCCTCGTGGGCCTAATTGCCTTCTTTTGGGTTGCCGGCGTCAAGGTCCGGAGAACGGGCCACCGGCCGCGGCGATAGTACCCTCACAATCTTTCTCGAGTCGGGCACGTACTCCCATATTTGCCCGTTAAGCCTTTCGCGCCACTCAACCTCGACCGTCATCGTCACGCCCTCCTGGAGCGTTATCGGAATGGTC
>NZ_JAVAYL010000259.1:0-440 GCF_054185225.1 Bradyrhizobium sp. 18BD
GCACCGGGCACAATCTGCCGATGCTGGCTGCGTTCGGCACGGTCGATGCGATCGAGATCGATCCGGCCGCGCGCGAGATCGCGAGTGCGCGGCTGGGCAAGCCCGTCGGCTCCGCGCCGCTGCCCGAACTCACCGGTGTCGACCGTGGCGGCTATGACCTGATCGCCGTGCTCGACGTGGTCGAGCATATCGAGGACGATGTCGCAGCGCTGAAGGCGATGGCCGAGTGTCTGAAGCCGGGGGGCAAGATCCTGATCACCGTGCCCGCACATCAATGGATGTGGAGCGCACACGACGTGGTGAACCACCATCATCGCCGTTATTCCAAGGCGTCGCTCGACAAGGCGATCCGCGCGGCCGGGCTCGAGCCTAGGAAGCTCGGCTATTTCAATTCGCTGCTCTTCCCGCTGGCTGCGGCGGCACGGCTGGCCGGCCGCCTG